>JAAYSF010000070.1 GCA_012523975.1 Veillonellaceae bacterium | reverse complement strand
GGGAAGGTTTGGGGGAGCGATGATCCAGAGCCAGGAGAACTGCCTATCTAACAATCACCGTTTTATTTACCCACGCGCGATGGGGAGGGGATTTATTCATTGGAGTAATCTATCCTTCCCGGCTATTATTATGCCGGGATTTTTATTTGGATTTACTACTCTTGGTGATATCACCCTCTCTGTATGGTTTTCAGAGAGGGTTTCTTATTTGCCGGATAGCCAATTTGCGGGTTTCGTTACTCATGTAACTCTAATATTTTTCCATGGTTGCGTTTGGGAACCGCAACATGTCCCTGCATAGGGACTCCCTTTTAAATTAATTAGCATTAACTATAAACTTAATTTTTACGACAAGCAGAGAGGCGGGTGATACAGGAGGTCGATCCATAAACCATAAGTAAACTGAAAGATACTAATTCAAGGAGGAAGAAAAATGAAAAAAATCGTTTCGATTCTTGTTTTGGCCCTTTTTATTACAATGAGTTCTGGAGCTGCCGGCTTCGGTAATAAGGCTTCTGCAGCGCCAGCGGTAAAAGACAAAAAAGCTATCCTTGTGGTAAGTTTTGGTACTACCTTCCCTGAGACCCGCAAATTGACAATTGAAAGTGTAGAAAACAAAATCCAGGCTGTTTTTCCTGATTATGAGGTTCGCCGCGCTTTTACCTCCCGAATCATTATCAAAAGGTTAGCTGAAAGAGATGGCATCCAAGTGGATACTGAAAGACAAGCTTTAGAACGTCTAAAAGCTGAAGGATACAAAGAAGTAATTGTTCAGCCTCTTCACATTGAAGCCGGCGCTGAATATGAAAAAGTTCGCAGTATTGTAAATTCCTATGAGCAAAGTAAAGCCTTTGATAAAATATCGCTCGGCCGGCCGATGCTGTACTATATGGGCCAGGAAGAAAAACCCGATGATTATGCAACAGCCATCAAAGCCGTACAAACGCAGTTCCCTGAATTAGGACGCCGTGAAGCTGTAGTATTCATGGGACATGGCGGGGTTCACCCTTCCAATGCTGCTTATGCTGTACTCCAAATGAAAATGGCTGATGCCAGTCTGAATAATGTATTTGTATATACCGTTGAAGGATATCCGACCTTTGAACGAGTAATCGATAAATTAAAAGAAAATAAAATAAAGAAAGTTACCTTAATGCCGTTCATGCTGGTAGCTGGCGATCATGCCAATAATGATATGGCCGGTGACGAAGACGACTCAGCCAAAGCGCAGCTCCTTAAGGCCGGATTTAAAGTAGATACCTATGTCCATGGTCTGGGAGAAAATTCAGCTATTCAAGACATCTATGTTCAACACGTAAAAGATGTAATTGAGCAAACCTATGAAAGAAAATAAATAACGATTTCGAGTTATCGTTGGGAAGAAGGATTCTAAGGTGAAAAAAACGACTTTAATTGCTTTATGCACACTACTCAATCTCGCCTTTGCTCCGGTTGCATTGGCCGATCCGGTAGAACTTTCCGGTGATTTGTCGCTAAAATATCAACGCGATCATGAAGACGGTGAGTCCGCGAAAGATGGTCTCGTTTCAACGCTGACATTAAAAGCTAAAGCTAAGTTGAATGAAAACACATTTTTATACACCCGCCTTGGAGCACAAAATGTATCAAAAACTCAATTTAGAGATTTTGATACCCCGTATTATAGTGATGGCAAGAAAGAAGTTTTCGCATTGGACCAATTTGGGGTAATTTGGAACAAGGATGAGCTGACTTACAAACTTGGCCGCCAAGATATTACCGTCGGGGCAACTGCTCTCTTATACAGCCGGTCGGACTCGAATATTGGTCAAGGCGCCTTTGCAGACGGTCTTTTGATCAATGGTAATGTAGGAAATACTGAAATCTCAGCCTTCTTTGGGCAGGAAGACAATTACAGTTCGGACGATAATCGCTTGTATGCCGTGAGGGCTGCATACAGTCCGAATGATACTTGGACTTATGGAGCAACAGCAGCCCGCTATGTTAATAAAGAAGCTGGCCAAGCAAACACCAACCATTTGGCTGTTGACGGCACGTATAAATACGGAAAGCATAATTTAACCGCTGAATTTGCAAAATCAAATAGCAGTGTCTCTAATAAGGCGTATGCCGTAGTATGGGGTTATGATTTCGATGGAAAGGCAGCTGCCTCCATTACCGGTTTCAGAGTTGAGGAACAAGCCAGCATGGGCGGCGGCAGTGACTTTGACAACGATAACCGCGGCATCCATTATGGGGCAAATTATCAAATCAACGATGCTTTAAGCTTGGAGGCAGTTTATAAAGATCAAAAACAAATTTCAAATGGTGTCAAGAATAACTCGACCGAAATAACATTGAATTATACATTCTAGGACTTATCCTATGACCAAGACGCTGTAAGACTCCAAGTTTCTTAAGTGAGAGTTAACAACGTCTAAGTCCCTGGATAAGTACGACTAAGCTTCAGATGGAGTTAAAACGCTATCTTAAGCAAGTCGCGCTTTATCGTCGTGTAAAAGCGTGATAAAATCAACCCTGGCCAATGGCCGGGGTTGATTTTGCGCCGTTTTATCGTAAATTAGCTTTATACTTTGGAGGTAACTATGACAGGAATATTTTACGGCGTTGGAGTTGGTCCAGGGGATCCTAACTTACTTACTCTAAAAGCAGTCAAGGTAATTCAGGAGGCCGATGTCATCATCGCACCTAAAACTGAAAAGAAAGAAGAAAGTCTGGCATTTACAATCGCCAAGCCGTTCTTAAATCAAAGCACGGAGATTATTACATTGGTTTTTCCGATGGTGTCTGACACCGAAACATTGTCTGAGGCGTGGGATACTAATAAAGGAATAATTTTGGATTTGTTGAAACAAGGGAAAAAAGTCGTATTTCTTACTCTGGGCGATCCGATGTTTTACAGCACTTATATTTACGTTTATCGGCTTTTGGAAAACTGCGGTTATCCTATCGAAACTGTTCCTGGGATTACCGCTTTTTGTGCTATTGGCAGCCGGCTTGGCTATCCGCTGGTAGAAGGCGATGATGTATTAAGCATTATACCTGCCACTATGGACGATGACAAATTGGATAAAGCGCTTGCTGTGTCTGATAATGTGGTTCTAATGAAGGTTTACAAAAATTTTAACCAAGTAGTGGAAAAGTTAGAGCGTCATGGTTTAGCCGAGCATGCCGTCCTGACCAGCCGGTGTGGGTTGGAGGACGAAGTTGTAGTTGATAAATTGCAGGATACCGAAAAAACTCAACAGCTTAATTACTTATCAACGATTATATCCCGAAGAAGGAAGTGAAGACCTTGAGCAAGCGATTGCTGATGCTTGCGCTGGTAAACATACTGCTTATTTCATTTTTAACGGCAGGATGTTTTAGCGGAAGTAAGCCCCGAACTACACCGGATTCTTTACCATCATCGGCATACTTGACAATTAAAGACAGTATCGGGCGCACTGTCACCATTCCGCAAAAACCCCAAAGAATTGTTTTACTATCACCATCATTTGTAAATTTATTATACAGTGTTGATGGCAAGGCTATTG
Source organism: Veillonellaceae bacterium (assembly GCA_012523975.1). Classification (NCBI taxonomy): domain Bacteria; kingdom Bacillati; phylum Bacillota; class Negativicutes; order Veillonellales; family Veillonellaceae; species Veillonellaceae bacterium. The sequence goes on along the minus strand of JAAYSF010000070.1, from coordinate 5,687 downwards.
GACGGCCCAATTCGAAGTCTGGCACAATACCCCAAGCGGCACTTAGTGTTCCCGAGGTTGGCTTTGTATATAATATCAATTTGGAAAAACTGGCAGCACTTCAGCCGGATCTCGTAATTGGCGTTCAAGGGCTGCATGAAAAGTTAGTGCCAAGTATGGAAAGCAATAATATCCCGATTATTATCCTGAGATATAAAACATTGGAAGATAATATAGAGATTACTCGTCTGTTGGGCAGCATTGCCGGAACGCAGGCCAAAGCTGAGTTGGTTATCCAAAACATACAGTCACAGATTCAGACAATTATTGCGAAATTACCGGTGGACAAAAGCCGCAAGGTTGCGATTTTACATGCTACTTCCAAGAGCGTCACAGTTGAACTTGATACAACAATCGCCGGAAGTATTGCAAAGGAACTTGGGCTTGTCAACATTGCTGCAGGCAGCATGCCTGTTAACGCTGATAACGATACAGTTCCTTACAGTATGGAGAAACTTGTGGAAAATGACCCTGATATCATGTTTGTTGTAACCATGGGGGACAAGGCTGAGATCGAGAAACGGATGTGGGCAGATGTGCAAAGCAACCCAGCTTGGAAAAGTCTGCGGGCGGTAAAAGAACAAAAGGTTTATTTTTTGCCGTCAGAACTCTTTTTGTTGAATCCTGGTCTGAGGATGCCAGAGGCTGTGGAGTATATGGGCAAGCTTGTATATCCTGAGGTGTATGGCAGTGCAAAATAAGCCAGAGTTGTTTACTGGTCGCAGTCATAGAATGACACAACGGCTGCTTATGCTTGGTTTGTTGGCTGCTGTTGCCGGGGGCGGGATACTGCTAAGTCTAGCCCAAGGCGCATCTGGCATTCCAGTGGGAGAGGTCATTAATACGCTCCTTAATCCCAATTCAACTTCGCTAAGCCAGATTATATGGAATATCCGGCTGCCGCGAACGTTGGTTGCTGCTTTGGTCGGGATGAATCTGGCTCTTTCCGGAGCTTTGCTCCAGTCGATAATGAGAAGTCCGCTTGCTGATCCGCATATTATCGGTGTTTCCTCTGGGGCAGGACTTGTTGGAATCGTTATCTTGATTTTATTCCCTCATCATGAGTATCTTCTTACCCCGGCAGCTTTTGCCGGGGCTATGGGAGCAGCTTTTGCCATCTATATTTTGGCATGGAAAGGCGGCATCCGTCCGGTACGGATTATCTTGGCCGGTGTGGCAGTTTCCGCTTTTCTTGGGGCGGGAATTGCAGGCTTACTGGTATTTTACAGTGATCGGGTTCATGGGGCATTGATGTGGATGGTGGGCGGCCTTTCAGCACGAAGCTGGCCGCATCTGTATGCAATTCTTCCTTATAGCATTGCTGGCGGCTTGTTGGCTCTGTTTAGTGCAAAAGCTCTCAATGTTTTAGAACTTGGCGATGAAGTTGCGTCCGGACTGGGACTGTCCGTCGAGCGGACGAGATTAGCTTTGACGGTTGTAGCGGCTTTATTAGCGGCGAGCGCTGTTAGTGTTGCAGGTTTGCTGGGGTTTGTCGGCTTAGTAGTGCCTCATTCCGCCCGACTTATTATCGGCTCAGACTATCGATTTTTAATCCCGGCCTCAGCCTTGCTAGGAATTGCCGTAATTACCGTTAGTGATACTTTGGCGCGAACGCTATTTTCACCGGTTGAACTGCCTGTAGGTATTATTATGGCTTTTGCCGGCGCCCCCTTTTTTCTATACCTCTTGAGAAAGGAGCCGTAAAACAGCATGTTAGAGGCAACTCATATATCGCTGGGTTTCGATGATCAATACTTGTTCAAGGATTTTTGTCTAACAATTAAAGGCGGAGAAGTTCTGTCGATAATCGGCCCAAACGGCTCTGGGAAAAGTACGCTGCTAAAAACCTTAGCACGAAACATAAAACCCCAGCAAGGTAATATTTTGCTTGATAATAAGGCCATACATTCCTACAATCCCAGTGCGCTGGCACGCTTGATGGCTGTGTTGCCCCAATCAACCAGTGCGCCGAGTGATCTTACTGTAAGGGAATTGGTCGAATACGGCCGGTTTCCTCACCAGCATTGGTGGAAAAATACAAAAAGAGAAGATAGTTTGGCCTTGGATTGGGCCATGGAACGCACCAAACTGACCAGCTTATCTGATAGACTGGTCAGTACCTTATCTGGGGGAGAACGGCAGCGGGTCTGGCTGGCCATGGCGCTTGCGCAAAAACCACGGATTCTGTTGCTGGATGAACCGACTACCTATTTAGACATTTGTCATCAGCTTGAGATATTAGAACTGGTAACCGCGCTCAACAATTCCGAGGGCATTACAGTAGTAATGGTACTGCACGACATGAATCATGCTGCGCGCTATTCCGATCGCATTGCTGTATTAAATAAGGGGAGTCTGTTCGCAGTTGGAACTCCGGAACAAGTCATAAGGACTGATACACTTCGAGAGGTATTTAATGTAGAAGCTGATATCTGGCTGGACAGTAACAAGCGGCCGATATGCATTCCCCGTTGTTTGGTGGCGTCTGCAGACCAGCCTATTGTACAAAAAAGGGGTTAGTTTATGATCCAGATTAATGATTTGGTTAAGCAATATGGCAGCCGGACGGTGCTGGATAATGTAAGCTTATCTATTGAGACAGGAGAAATTTTCGGCTTACTAGGACCAAATGGTGCCGGTAAAACGACCTTAATTCGTATTCTTACGATGTTAGCCTCCCATAGTGCCGGTACAATCACTGTCAATAAGCTTCCTTTACCTGAAGAAGCCAAGAATATTAAAGCATTATTAGGCTGCGTTCCCCAGCACTTAAACTTAGATGCCGATCTGACGGCTTGGGAGAACCTAGAACTTCATGGGCGGTTACATCATATTCCCACCCAAGAAAGACGGCAGCGAATCAAAGAACTTCTTAAGTATGTTGAACTGAATGACCGAGCTGACGAAATGGTAAATACCTTTTCAGGCGGTATGAAAAGGCGGCTAATGATTGCCCGAGCACTAATGCACCGCCCTAAAATATTATTTTTGGATGAACCTACTGTTGGTCTCGATCCGCAGGTACGAAGGCGGCTGTGGGATTTAATTTTGAGTCTTAATCATCAGGGCCTAACCGTTTTGTTTACTACCCACTACATTGAAGAAGCCGAGGCTCTCTGTCAGCGAGTTGCCATATTGGAAAAAGGCAAGCTGATAATATCAGGCACACCGGCTGCCCTGCGTCGTCAGGTAGGTCAATATACGGTGGAATGGTCGGAGGCTGACGGTATTAAAGCACGTTTTTTTGATGAGCGATCTGATGCTGTAGCTTTTATAAATAGTCTTGACACTGCCACGACGATACGAAATACGAATTTAGAAGATGTATTTGTTGAGTTAACAGGAAGGAAAGTGAAAGACTAATGTTAGCAGATATTAAAACAGTAATATGGCGGGACTGGGTTGTCCTTCGGCGACGGTTGGGCAGGTACATTTTATCCAGAATGGTTTCCCCGGTTCTGTATCTAGTTGCGTTTGGCTGGGGTCTTGGTAGCCAAATCCAAGTGCGGGGGGGAAGTTATTTAGACTTTATTGTCCCGGGTATTTTAGCCTTAAACTCCATGATCATTAGTTTCAATGCAGTCGGCACCCCTGTGAATATGAGCCGTCTTTATCATAAGACCTTAGAAGAATATCAAATTGCTCCAATCACTGCTGCATCTTTTGTGATTGGTAAAGTGGTATCCGGAATGATCCGCGGTATAATATCTTCACTTATAATTATTATATTGGCATTTGTTTTTGGGGCTACACTAACCATTTCTGGCTGGTTTTGGCCTATACTGCTTTTAAACTGCGCTCTGTTCTCTGGACTTGGCTTTGTAGCGGCTATGATTATGAACTCCCATGAAGAAATGGCAAACTTCAATACTTATGTATTGACTCCTATGTCGTTTTTATGTGCTACTTTTTTTACTACAGAGCGTCTGCCGACTTTAATGCATTATCTTATTGAGATATTGCCGCTGACTCATGCCAGCCATGGATTGCGCATGGCTGGCATGAGTCAAGATCCTTCTTTGTTGTCTATCGGCGTACTAATGGTATATACCGTAATTTTTTTGATAATCGGAATTTGGCAAATGAGAAGAGTAAAGGGATAGCGTAGCTATCCTTTACTCTTCTGTTACATATTAAACTATCGTAGTCTTAGCCATTGTGATAATTTATTCAAAACGTGCTTTGGTGTAATGCCACTTAACAATGCCGTCGGCTTTCCATATTACCCAGCAGGTGCCATAGGCAGCTGGCGCAAGAGAATTGGACTTTGTTACCTTCTAGGACATAAGCTCTGGATAGTCAGCCAGTTTCCGAGGAAAAGGCTATGGATTTTATAATTTCGGGTTATATAAAAATTTTATTTTTACTATTTTGCAATGGTCGTCTTGAATAAGCATTAATCTGTCAGTCAACCTACTTGGCTGCAGGTTTGCACTCCCCAAATCGTCTCTAAGAGAAGTATTGAAAAATGCCGCATTATACCAAATAAAAAAATGAAAATCAAGATTTGTTTCTAATTAATATTATTGGTATAATTACCCAAAAGGCAAGGGGGTGGGATGTTGAAGAGAGAGGTCTTTAGCTTGCCAATAAGGGATATTGCATCTTGTCAAGGGTTCGATAAAGAAATTTTTATAACACCAGAAGATGGACAAGCAATTTTGGCTCAAATAATGACTGTAATAGCAGACATTCCATCAAATATCAAATTTTTTTTTGAGCTTGACTTTTTAGGCGGGAGACAAGGGGACGGTGGTTGTGTCCACAATTGTTTTCGATGTCTTTGATGATAATATTAACTGTTTGCAGGACAGCACCACCGTCCCCCTGTCTTTCGGTAGAACTAGAGGTCGGGGGAGTTAAAGAGTTCAACAATAGTTCTACTATGTTAAATGAGAACAGTATTATTGACAAAATTTTGATGCTGTTTTCTCCCTGGGTAGAAGGGGTGATAAAGTAATGGTAAGTGAAATGACAGAAGATATTTATAAAGCAATGGCAATGAAGTTTAAACCCGATAATATTAAAATTGTATTGTTAGCTGAAAGTCCGCCAGCAATGCCTCAAAACAATGATTTTAGTCAATTGAAATATTTCTATAATGTCGAGTATGCCAATAATCAGAAAGACATTCTTTTAAGGGAAACTGCTAAAGTAATATTAGACGATAATAATATATCTGTAAGAACAAAAGAAGAAAAGATAGCTGTTTTGGAACAGTTAAAAGTTGTAGGTGTTTATCTGGTTGATACGGTAAAATACCCAATTAATAAGTCTAAGTCAAAGGATAGAAGGCAAGCTATTATCGATGGCGTACCAGCCTTAATTACTGAACTGAAAGAGTTGAATGCCGAAAGAATTATAATAGTAATGAAATCTATATATGATTTGGTTAGTCAGGAGCTTAAAAATGCAGGATTGCCAATTGTTGATGTACCGGTAAATTCTCCCTTTGGTCCGACTAAGAAAGGGTTTGACTATAAGACAACACTAAGGCGAGCATTAAATTGTAGTGTTTACTAACACTCAGCGATATGACTAATTATTAGGTTCTATATTGAGATGGTCAAAGAAGGGGCATTGGTAAATTCTGGCATAGCAAGTATCGGTATCATACTAATGAAACGGTGTCCCTGTCCCCGTGTTTC
>JAAYSF010000069.1 GCA_012523975.1 Veillonellaceae bacterium | reverse complement strand
GGGAAGGTTTGGGGGAGCGATGATCCAGAGCCAGGAGAACTGCCTATCTAACAATCACCGTTTTATTTACCCACGCGCGATGGGGAGGGGATTTATTCATTGGAGTAATCTATCCTTCCCGGCTATTCTTATGCCGGGATTTTTATTTGCTATGTGTTCCTTTGATTATAAACCTCGCTGTGTGCGTACAGCGAGGTTTAATTTTTTGGGCTTCATTATTTCTTTGTTTTTGCCAGTTTTTTCAGAAAAGGCCGAAGAAGACCGGGAACGGCGGGGTGTATAAGAAAGCTTTATGGTAGACGACAGGCTACTACACTATGATAAAAAAATGGAGGATGACGAATGAAAAACAAATTGGCGAAAATGATCTGCAGCACGTTGGCGGTAGGGTTTCTGGGCATGCCAAGCGTACAGGCGGCGGGAGAAATGATGGAATATAGTCTAGGTGAGGTCATTGTAACCGCTCAGCGCTATGAAAAGCACGATATAGATGTGGCGGCTTCGACCGAGATTTTAACTGAAGCCGACTTACGGAACACCGGCGCCAGCAATTTGTATGATGCATTGCGGTTTTCGACCGGCTTGGAAATGCAACAGTATGGTACGGCGGGATCTTCCATGGGAAATATGACCAGTAAAATTGCCATTAGAGGCAACAATGGTGGCACGTTGGTACTGGTAAACGGGATGCCGCTGAATATTCGCGGTACCTATGATTTAAATGACATACAGGTTGACGACATCGAACGGGTAGAAATTGTTCGCGGTGGCGGATCAGTTTTATATGGCAGTGAAGCGACCGGCGGGGTCATCAATATCATTACCAAGAAGAAGCGCAGTAATTATTTTAAGACCGGATGGGGCAACTACGGTCAGCAAGAGCATACTTTGAGTCTGCAAGCTGATAAGAAGCTAGGCATTGGCTATCAATATTCGGAATGGGGCAAGCGGAATAATGTAGACTCAGAAGGAAGAAAATGGATTGGACCGGAGAACAATAATCTGAGTATCACCTATGCATTTAATGACAAATTAGACTTTTCTTATAATCGGATTGAGTCACAATATCATTATGTTACCATTAAAGACTCCGGAAAAGCCAAAGCTTCCGATACTAAACAAGATGTTGAGCGAAATAATGCGCAGTTGTCTTATCATGAAGATGATTTTAAAGCAACCTTATATTATGTAGACAGGTCACGGGAAAGAGATGCAATAGAAACCATAGCTAAGATACGTTCAATAGATGAAGAAAAGAACAAAAATTACGGTCTTGATATGCAGAAAGCTTGGGATATTACCGCTGGAAAAGTATTATTTGGCGGAACATTCAAGCGGGAAGAATACATACCAGATACAAAAGGAACAATTGTTGAGCGAGAAAACCAAGCGCGCAATAACTTTTCAGCCTATACTCAGTATGAGAAACAGGTTAGCGCTCTGAACACATGGATTCTTAGTGCGCGTGAATCTTGGACAACTGGAGCACCAAATGCGCATAACAACACAAACTTCAGTGGTCAAGCGCAGTTTGTCCATAAAATGACTGAAAACGAAAATCTGTATGCCAGTGTGGGAGAATCCTATAAGATGCCAGATCTGCACCAGATATGGAAATCCGGCGTGAAACAATTGGAACCTCAGACCGGTAGGCACTATGAATTGGGATGGAAGAAAAATTCCGGTATTCATAACTGGCGGGTAGCTCTATTTAATTACAATATTGATGATAATATCAGTGCTACGTTTAATAGCAAGAAGAATGATTTTGAATACAAAAATGAAAATTTAAAAAATACCGGCATTGAATTGGAATGTACAATTAAACCCAGCCAAAATCCTTTTAGTTATCGCTATGCGGTCAGTTATGGGAATCCGAAAACAGAAAATATCGATGCCGCGGGCGTTTCCACAGGCTGGCAGCCTAATTTTTCCCGATGGGAAGTTAAAGGCGGCATAACCTATCAGCAGGATAAATGGCAGGCCGCTATGAATGCTTCGTATATGGCTGATAGAGTTTTAAGCGGCATAGATAAGAAACCATATTTGCTGACAAATTTAAATGTAAATTATGCAATGGCAAAAGATCGGAGCCTTTTCCTGACGATTAATAATTTGCTTGACCGGGAGGATGTTTCCTACGCTTCAACTTCTGCTGACTACTACTTTGCGCCAATCAATTATATGATAGGATATAAAATGACATTTTAAGTTTATTGGAACTAAAAGAGGGTGTCGCAAAATTCATTAAAAAAAATAATTTATGGCACCCTTTTTATAGTTGGAAGGCAAAAACAGAGGAAGCTGGTTGTAGCCATGTCGGTACCTTCCTTTCTTATCGGGACACAGCCGCATAACTATAGAGGTTGTCTTTAAAAATTAAGTTGTGGTAAACTGTAGCTTAAAAAATGCAAATACTATTGCTATTATATAAAATAGTTGGTATCATAATAGTTAATTGCAACATAATACCAGTATATGACAATTAAATAGTTTTGAGATAGGTGCCCTACGGGGCTTAATAGGGAAGTCCGGTTTAACGCCGGCGCGGTCCCGCCACTGTAATGAGGAGCAAACCCATGTTATGCCACTGGGATGAAAGTCTTGGGAAGGTTTGGGGGAGCGATGATCCAGAGCCAGGAGAACTGCCTATCTAACAATCACCGTTTTATTTACCCACGCGCGATGGGGAGGGGATTTATTCATTGGAGTAATCTATCCTTC
>JAAYSF010000068.1 GCA_012523975.1 Veillonellaceae bacterium | reverse complement strand
GCAGTTCGCTTGTGAAGCTTGTGGAGCCGCCATGTACCCTCGCTATTACAAAGGAGTTCATGGGTTTGAGTATCGGATATCAGATGTGAGGAACTAAAAGGACCGCGCTAGCGGTTTTTCTTATTTTAAGACACTTATTATAAAATTATATTCCTTTAAAAAACAGGTTTTCAGTAGCACTTTTAGCTACCCGCCATATGATATATCAGACGGTTAGAAATCTGATGTTAGCTTGAGCTAACCATTTTTTTCAGAGCGAATGTTAGCGATAGCTAACCTTTATTTTCGAAACAAAACTTAGTCACGGCAAATATTAAGGAGGTTTATAGTATGTATATGATTGAAAAACAACCATCTTTGGCAGATTTGATGATTGGAAGAACATGCAAAATATCATCCGTAGAGCTTGAGGGTTTGCTTAGAAGGCGCATTTTGGACCTTGGGATTATTCCTGGGACTCAGGTACAGTGCATCCGTAAAAGCCCATCTGGCGATCCGATCGCGTTCAAAGTGCGTGATACTATTATAGCGCTACGTAGCGATGATGCCAGCTTGATTAAAGTATATCCCATGTAATCGATGAAATATATGGAGGCCGAATAAGATGAATGTAACTGAAAAGCAAAGCCGAGTATTGAGAGAGCATTTCGGCATAAACCCAGAGCCAGGACAGTACGTAATAGCTCTAGCCGGTAACCCAAACGTTGGAAAAAGCACCGTATTTAATGCCCTAACAGGTCTGCGCCAGCATACAGGCAATTGGCCCGGCAAGACGGTAGATAACGCTCAAGGTACTTTTACTTATCGCAATAAACCATTCTTATTGGTTGATCTTCCTGGAACATACTCAATACTGGCTCATACTGTTGAAGAACAGGTTGCCCGCGATTTTATCTGCTTTGGTGAACCGAATGCTACTATTGTAGTTCTCGATGCCACCTCCCTAGAAAGGAATTTAAACCTAGCTCTGCAAGTAATGGAAATTACTTCAAATGTTGTAGTATGCGTAAATCTTATGGATGAAGCGCGAAAAAAAATATTACTATTGATTTACCCGAACTAGAAAAAGAAATTGGAGTACCTGTTGTTGCTACTGCGGCCCGTAAAGGAGAAGGCTTAGATACATTACGGGAAACTCTGTATCAAGTAAGTTCGGGACTACTTAAAAGCAATCCCCGCCAGCTAACTTATTCACCAATAATAGAGGACGCGGTCCAAACGCTTTTGCCAGATATTCAACGTCTTGTCGGAAACAAGCTAAATCCCCGCTGGGTTGCTTTACGCCTACTCGATGGTGATAGGGCATTTATTGATAGTATTAACAAACACTTAGAAGTTCTCCCAAATTTGGAAGTTCTTAAGGAGGTAGCAGCATTATGAGCGGAAAGATTCAGCCAATGACATTATCAGATATTTATGCTGAGGCGAATAAACTTCGCCTCAGCTCTGGCAATAGGCTTGGTGACACTATTGTATCCGATATTTATTCAAACGCGGAACAGATAGCAAGCAAAGTAGTGACCCACAAAACTGATAGTAGATCTGCTTGGGATGCAAAGCTAGATGATATACTCACTTCCCGCTTATTCGGATATCCTATTATGCTTCTCCTTCTCAGTGCCATTTTTTGGATCACTATTGAAGGGGCAAATATACCCTCTGAAATGATTGCTGGAGTCCTGTTTGCATTCCAAGACCAACTCTCTGAATGGTTTATGCTTGCCGGAGCACCTGACTGGCTGCATGGTGTTTTGGTACTAGGCCTTTATAGAGCTTTGGCCTGGGTTATATCAGTTATGCTGCCGCCTATGGCAATATTCTTCCCGTTATTTACCTTGTTAGAAGACTTGGGCTATTTACCAAGAGTCGCATTCAATATGGATAATATGTTTAAAAAATGTAAAGCTTGCGGTAAGCAAATACTGACCATGTGTATGGGGTTTGGTTGTAACGCTGCCGGAGTTGTCGCCTGCCGAATCATCGACTCACCGCGTGAAAGGTTAATCGCGCTGTTGACCAATAACTTTGTTCCCTGTAATGGGCGTTTTCCGACCCTCATCGCAATTGCAACAATTTTTATGGGCGGAGTAGTTGCAGCCGAATTTTCAACCATTACCGTTTCACTGGTTATAACAGCTACCGTACTAATTGGAATTGCAGTAACTTTTGCGGTTTCATGGGGTCTTTCGCACACTATATTAAAAGGGGAGCCTTCGTCCCTGGTTTTAGAATTGCCGCCATATCGTCTGCCGCAAGTAGGAGCGGTTATCTATCGCTCAGTCATTGACCGTACGCTATTCGTATTAAGGCGTGCAGTGATAATGGCAGCTCCAGCCGGAGCTATAACTTGGATATTAGGTAATGTCTACATAGGAGATATGAGCATCATCAGTCACCTGGCAAGTTTTTTGCAACCGCTTGGTTATGCAATTGGTTTGGATGGATTCATTCTCCTGGCATTCATTCTTGGCCTGCCGGCCAATGAAATCGTAGTTCCCATTCTTCTTATGAGCTATCTAGCAACAGGGCAAATGGTGGAATTTGATAGTATTGAGGAACTTCGCCAAATACTACTGGCTCATGGCTGGACTTGGCTAACTGCTGTATGTACAATGCTTTTCTGCCTTCTCCACTGGCCTTGTACAACCACGCTTCTATCAGCCTATAAAGAATCAGGAAGTGTTAGGTGGACCTTACTGGCTTTCCTAATTCCTACTGTGATTGCTTTTACAGTCTGTTTTGTAGTAGCTCAATCTGCAAGATTATTAGGTGTTGCTTAAGTTTATCAGCTGGTTACCACTAAATTCTAAGGTTTGTGGCCATAGATAAGTATGGCTACAAACCTAATCTGTAGGTTATTTATTACAACAGTAAAAACCGTCGTTTGTAATGGTGGCCCCTATATAAATATTACCTAATGGCGATTGTAGATCTATGACAGCTAGCTCTTGTGAGTATATTTGTCAGCTTTCACACTGTCAACAAAACGCTGATAAACTTCTGGGTTTTCTTCCATGAATAGCATTACATGTTCAATAGCTATTATCGTTGATTTTGATAAATAATGTTCCATTGCTTCTGCCTCTACTTCAACATCGCAATCTGCATGAATCGTTTTTAGAAATTTCTGCAGAAGAGCATTTCTTTTAACAAGATAGGACCCTGTTTGTCTACCCTTGTCAGTCAGCCCGATTACGCCATATTTTTGACATGTAATATACCCTCGCGCACGGAGTTTTCCCACCGCATTACTTACCGAAGGCAACTTAACATTTAATTTTTTACTTATGTCAGTAACTCGTACAAAATCATTACTGACCGAATATCGGTAGATTTCCTCTAAATAATCTTCCAGGCTTGGGGACAGCATACGTCCACCTCCTGCTTTTAATTGAATGAATATCATTATCATTTAGATTAATAATCTATTATATCTTATGCGGCACATCGAAATACGTGTCTATTGGAGGAGAAAAAAATGAATTCTTGCGGTAAAGCCTTATTCTGGGCTGTATTGCTTACCGCAACCCTCTTTGCAGAAAAGCTTACCGGTGGCTATATGACTAATAATCTGTTAATGTCTACCATGCAAATATCCATTTTGAACTCAAACAGCAATGGCACCCCCCTGGATGGTAGGACCGATACCATTAATCTAGGCAATCTTAGTTTGACAATAATTGACGTGTGGTAAAATGTAGATTGCAAAAACTGCAAATACTATTGCTATTTTATAAAATAGCTGGTATTATAATAACCAATTGGTACAACTACCAGTATATTACAATTAAATACTTTTGAGATAGGTGCCCTACGGGGCTTAATAGGGAAGTCCGGTGTAACGCCGGCGCGGTCCCGCCACTGTAATGAGGAGCAAACCCATGTTATGCCACTGGGACGAAAGTCTTGGGAAGGTTTGGGGGAGCGATGATCCAGAGCCAGGAGAACTGCCTATCTAACAATCACCGTTTTATTTACCCACGCGCGATGGGGAGGGGATTTATTCATTGGAGTAATCTATCCTTC
>JAAYSF010000067.1 GCA_012523975.1 Veillonellaceae bacterium | reverse complement strand
GCAGTTCGCTTGTGAAGCTTGTGGAGCCGCCATGTACCCTCGCTATTACAAAGGAGTTCATGGGTTTGAGTATCGGATATCAGATGTGAGGAACTAAAAGGACCGCGCTAGCGGTTTTTCTTATTTTTTCGATTTCCTTGCATTATTTTCATAAGCAGTGCTATAATATATTGGTCAAGGACATATTTAGGTTTCAAATTTAATTTTGAACCCTTCCTGCTCCCCATGAGGGAGCCATTAGTCCATAGGAGGAGGTGTTTTCGTGAGAAAATACGAAGTCATGTTCATTGTTAAGCCGGCTGAAGAGGAGGCAATAAATGCGGTAATTTCCAAATTTGAAAACCTCATTCAAAATAACGGCGGCAACATTGAGAAGATTGATCGCTGGGGCAAAAAACGCCTGGCATATGAAATCGAAGACTTCGCTGAAGGTTTCTACACGATCTTCTATTTTACCGGCGAGCCTGCAGTAGTTGCTGAGCTTGACCGTGTAATGAAGATTACTGATGAAATTCTAAAGCATATGATTATTAAAGAAGACGAATAGAGGCCAGGGGGGATTTACCATGAATAAGGTTATATTGGTCGGTCGTCTCGCCCAAGATCCGGAAGTCCGGTATACACAAAGCGGTAAGGCGGTTGCCTCATTTAGTCTTGCTGTCAATCGGTTTATCGGCGGTCAAGGGCAAAAAGAGGCTACTGATTTTATTCCCATAGTTGCATGGGAGAAGCTGGCCGAAATTTGTGGCAATAATCTTACCAAAGGACGTCGTATACTTGTTGAAGGCCGACTCCAGATTCGCACCTATGATGCGAATGATGGTCAAAAGCGCCGTGTTGCTGAGGTAATAGCTCAAAACATTGAGTTTTTAGAAAGCAAACAAAGTACCGGCGGTGGAAATATCAGCGGCAGCGGGCCAGCTGATAAGAATCCCTTTGGCGGAGAGGTCTTCCCTGAAGAAGAGATTCCATTTTAAAGGGAGGTAACTATCGGTGAGACGTGAAAGAGGCAGAAAGCCTAAGAAAAAAGTCTGCAGTTTCTGCGTTGATAAAGTAGATGGCATTGACTATAAAGACGTGCCTAAGTTGCGCCGTTACACAACGGAGCGCGGTAAGATTTTACCACGCCGTATTTCGGGCAACTGCGCTAAACATCAGCGTCAGTTAACACTGGCTGTTAAACGTGCACGCATGATCGCGTTGCTGCCGTTTACTGCAGAATAAAATACATTTTTACAATTAGAAGGTCAAGGGTGCCAATCGCATTCTTGACCTTTAATGTTTTGGCTATTTATTATTGCAAAGGGAATAGTTGGGTAATGGGATGGTCAGCCTATTGGAAAAGGGGATTTTTAAAGGCTAGGCAGGAAACCGCGGTCTTTTTTGCGAATTATAATGAAATAGGTAAAGGGGGAGTAGCGATTGTTTTCTCATGAATCGGATATTTTGCGCAAACTGCGATTGCTCGAATCGCTAAAAGCGGAATTAGTGACAAACGTCGGCCAACTTTACCAAGCCATTGCTAGAAACGGAGGGCAATCTATCACCGAAGGGCTGGCTTCAGTCATCTTGTCTTGCTATATACTTGCAAGAAGGCTAGGGATTGATTTTGCCGCGCTCGATGAAACTGTCTCAGCCAAAATTAGCCAGAATATAAAACGAGAACATGAAGCAGAAGAACTATTTGGAGATTTTAGCGAATATCAAAGATACTTACGCAAAAGAGGTGGCTAAATGCAACAAACAAGAGTTAGACCAATGGTTGAAGGCGGCGTATTGTCCGCTATAGCAATAATTTTTGCTATCATCAGTGCCTATTTACCGGTGGTAGGACCGTTTGTAAATCTTATCTGGCCGGTTCCGATTATTTTGCTAGGGGTTCGTCACGGCTATAAATGGAGTATCTTGGCTACCGCGGTAGCAGGATTGCTTATTGCCATGCTTATGCACCCTCTCCATGCCGTAAGCGTTGTGGTCGGATTTGGCCTAATTGGTATTGTGCTAGGCTATGCAATCCGGGCTGAGTACAGTCCAATGAAAGCAGTAGCGTGGGGCACAGCTGCCTCTGTTATTTCTAAAGTGGCTGCGCTAGCAATCAGCGCTGCTGTGCTCGGTATGAATCCATTGGCAATGCAGACAGACTTTCTGGGCAAAGCGGTAGAGCAGGCTGTTGAATTATACCGCGGGTTTGGTATGACTGAAGAAAATATTGCTCAGATTGCCAACAATATGACAGGCTTAATTGACCTGCTCAAAGTTATCCTGCCTGCTGGTTTCATACTTGCCGCTGTTGTTGATACTTACCTTAATTTTATGATTGCTAGAATTGTGCTTAAAAAACTGGGACATCATGTCGAAGATTTTCCGCCTTTCAAATTATGGAGCTTGCCCCGGTTTGTCGGTTATTTCTTTGTATTGTCGCTGGTCGGTATGTACTGGGGTAAATCCCGTGAGTTAGTTATGCTCTACAATATTTCTGCTAATATCCAGGTATTGACAAGTATGTTTTTATTTGTGCAAGGTCTGGCTCTATTTTACTACATTGCCGATAAATACAATTTGTCAAGGCTGACTCGGGGTATTATACTGGTTCTAATATTAACTAACGGTTTTTTATCACAAGGGTTAGTTTTTGCCGGTGGTATCGATATGGCAGTCGACTACCGCGGCCTTCGAAGATCTGATTAAAACACAAGGCCAACGCCTCTATGGGAGGATTTGTTTATGCCACAAGGTCCATCTTTTTGGTTTGATACGCGAATCTATCTATTGGTAGCGTCTGCGCTGCTGATGGTTATAATTTTCTATAATAAATATGTGGCCGTATTGGGAGCCATTCTAATAATTGCCCTGTACTTGTATGGTCGGGAAAGGCACAGAGAGCAGCAGAAGGCGCTTAATGATTTTCTCGATACAATGGTTCACAATGTCGAAGAGATTACAACATATGCCCTCAAAAAATTACCCATGGCTATGGTAATAATTGATAATGACGGCAAACTCAAGTGGTGTAATTCAAGGTTGTTTGATTGGGCCCCCGAGGATCTGAAAGCCGGTGATTCTCTGCTTAAAGTTTGGCCCAATCTACCACTGGAAGAGATTTGGGATCAGTCGGGCAGTTTGATTTTCCAAGCCGATGATAAGTATTATCAGGTTATCCACAAGCCGCTTGAAAATGCGCGTGCCGGCAATCTGCTGGCACTTTACATTACAGACGTTACGGCTTGCCAGCAGGCTTGTGCAGAATGCCGCGCTGCAATGCCGGTTACTGCCTATATTCAGATTGATAACTATGACGACGTGCTTCAGGGACTTACCGACAATCAGCGGTCTGACGTTATGCTTGAAGTTAATAAGCTTTTAGCTGCTTGGATAAAAGATCTCGACGGGTTTATTAAAAAGTATGCTGAGGATATGTATGTAGCTGTATTTTCCCGACAGGCCCTTGACAGACTACTCAAGGATAAGTTTGAAGTTCTTGATAGAATCAGAGAGATTAAAAGTGGTAATAAGATTCCGGTTACCATCAGCATGGGAGTTGTAGCTGATGAGAACGGCTTTGGCGCTATGGCTGAACAGGCGCAGGCCGGTCTTGACCTCGCACTTGGCCGGGGGGGTGACCAGGCTGCCGTTCATATTAACGGGAAAATTCAGTTCTATGGCGGTAAAGCCACAGTTGTTGAAAAGAATACAAGGGTTAAGGCCCGTATTGTTGCTCATGCTATTCGGGAAAGCATTGAAAACTCTAGCTTAGTACTCATAATGGGACATGTCAATGAAGACTTTGACAGTCTAGGTGCTGCCATAGGGGTCGCTAAGATGGCCCGCCATATGAAAAAGCAGGCCTATGTTGTTGTTAGTAAGCCGAGTACGACAGTAAGTAAACTAACTGACGTGTTTGTCGATTACGAAGAATATAAGGATTTGTTTATTGACCCGGAAACAGCGCACGGACTGATAACTCATGATTTACTTGTATTCTTGGTTGATGCTCATCGTCCGGAGCTGGCTGCCGATCGAGGGTTGTTAAATGTAGCCGAGCGGGTAATTGTGATTGATCATCATCGCCGAAGTGAAGGGTTTGTCGATAATCCATTACTAGTATATCTTGAACCATCTGCCTCATCAGCCAGTGAACTGGTAACTGAATTGCTGATGTATTTCGATGATCAGTTGGAATTAACCCGGTTGGACGCGACAGCGCTTTATGCTGGCATTGTCGTTGATACCAAAAATTTTGCGGTTCAGGCCGGTGTCCGAACTTTTGACGCTGCTTCCTACCTGCGGCGAGCTGGTGCAGACCCTACCTTGGTCCGCCATTTATTCCGGATTGATTTTGCTACAATGAAAGCAAGGGCCGAAATAATCAGCCGAACCGAAGTACTTCCGGGCGGGGTTGTAATATCCCTATGTCCGGAAAATGTAACAAATGGCCAACTTGTAGCGGCGCAGACCGCTGATTCGCTGCTGCACCTCGAAGGGATTCGGATGAGTATCGTGCTGTTTTCAATACCCGAGGGTGTAGGCATCAGCGCTAGGTCGCAAGGTGATATAAATGTCCAGGTACTTATGGAGGAACTGGGCGGCGGCGGTCATCAGACGGTGGCAGGTGCTCAGCTTAAGCAAGTCACCCTTGAAGAAGCCAAACAGCGAGTAATTGAGCTCGTTGCCAATTATATACGGGAGAGTGAGCAGAATGAAAGTAATCCTGCAGCAAGAAGTTAAGAAATTAGGCAAAAAAGGGGCAATTATCGAAGTTTCTGAAGGATATGCCCGCAATTATCTATTGCCACAAAAATTAGCTATTCCAGCTACAAATAGCAACGTAAATACTGTTAAATTGCAGAAAGAGGCTGAGGCCCGCAAGCATCAGCGTATATTGGATGAGGCTAAGGTTTTGGCGGCCCAGCTAGCCAAAGTTGAGCTAACCATTAAGGTTAAAATGGGGGAAGGCGGCAGGCTTTTCGGCTCGGTTACAGCTAAAGACATTGCCGATGCCCTGTTAGCTGCCCATAAACTTGAATTAGACAAACGCAAAATTGAGCTTAAAGAAAGCATTAAAGCGCTTGGCACCTACCCTATAACCATCAAAATTCACCCCGAAGTCAGTGCCCAGATTCAGGTTCACATCATTGCAAATTAGAAAGAGGAAGTACTAATGAAATTTTTCGACAAGTTTCTCCCTAGCAAGCCTCCTAAGGCTGTAAAGGCTGTAAAGGCTGTTGAAGACGACCAACTCAAACGGCAAGTTGCTGCCTTATATGGACTGTATTCCGGTATGATCAGTTCGGAGAAACTGGTACTCAAGGCGGGGAAACTCGACGCGCTTCAGCTTATGAAATCCGAAAGTTTGCCTGAACGGGTGCTGGCGCTGCAAAAGTTGGTATTTGAAGATCCGACAGTCGATAAACGCCCGACCATGGAAGAAATTCCCGCAATTTTGGCTGATATTGAAGACGAAATTGCCGATTTGATGGCTCGCCGGGTGGTTGAGGACAAAATCGAAAAAAAAATCAACGAAAAGATGGAAGAACGCCATCAGGAATATATCAAAGAAATCAAAATGCAGGTGCTTAAGGAAGAACATAATGTTGAGAACCCGCAGACGTTAAAGAAATATGCCATGCTTGAGGTACTCGAGGGTAAGAGCCTAACCAAGTCTGCTATGGAATTGGTAAGGCCGAACACCCTAGAGGAAATAGTGGGCCAGGAGCGGGCTGTAGAAGCTCTTCGAGCCAAGTTGGCGTCGCCCTATCCTCAGCATTTGATTCTATACGGACCGCCTGGGGTTGGTAAAACAACTGCCGCGCGGCTTGTGCTTGAAGCAGCAAAAAAACTCAAGTTTACGCCATTTGCCCAAGACGCGCCATTTATCGAAGTAGACGGTACGACACTGCGTTGGGATCCACGTGATATGACTAACCCGCTGTTAGGTTCGGTGCACGATCCGATATATCAAGGCGCCCGCCGTGATTTAGCTGATACTGGGGTTCCTGAACCTAAGCCCGGTTTGGCGACCGATGCGCATGGCGGTATCTTGTTCATTGACGAAATTGGCGAGATGGATGCCATGTTGCAGAACAAGCTGCTCAAGGTGCTGGAAGATAAACGCGTCAAATTTGACTCAGCTTACTATGATCCGAGTGATCCTAATGTCCCCAAGTATATCAAGAAACTATTTGAAGACGGCGCACCGGCTGACTTTATTCTCATCGGGGCCACAACCCGAGATGCCCAGGATATCAATCCGGCGATTCGGTCCCGCTGCGCTGAAATATACTTTGAACCCCTGACCCCTAAACATATTGAGGCAATAGTTTTCAATGCCGCGGCTAAGCTTAATGTCGGCCTCGACCCTGATGTGCCGAAGCTCATCAGTGAGTATACTATCGAAGGACGTAAAGCCATAAATATTTTAACCGATGCTTACGGCTTGGCCATTTACCGATTAGGTGAAGCTGAAGGCAATGTTACTATCTCGACTGACGACGTATACCGGGTCGTACAAGTAAGCCGGCTGTCACCCTATGTTACCCGGAAGGCTGCTGCAGAAGCCGAAGTCGGCAAAGTATTCGGCCTTGGCGTTGCAGGTTATCTAGGCTCAGTTATCGAAATTGAAGCTGTCGCTTTCCCGGCTGCAGAAAATGGAAAAGGACGCATTCGTTTCAACGACACAGCCGGCAGTATGGCTAAGGACTCAGTATTTAATGCCGCGGCTGTTGTCCGGAAGATTACTGAGAAAGACCTTTCTAACTATGATTTGCATATTAACATCATCGGTGGCGGACGAATTGATGGGCCATCAGCCGGTACGGCCATCATGACGGCCATTATATCGGCCATTACTGGTCAGCCAGTCCGCCAGGATGTGGCGGTAACCGGCGAAGTTTCAATTCAGGGTAAGGTTAAGGCCGTCGGCGGCGTTTTTGAGAAAGCGTACGGCGCTAAACAGGCCGGTATTACCACCATTATTATTCCAAAAGAGAACCAGAAAGATATACCGGCGGGGCACCTTGGCCTGGATATCCGTCCGGTTGAGGATGTTGAAGCGGCGCTGGCCGTTCTGCTGGTAAACGATAATCAAGCTACAGCATAACCAATTTGTGTATTTTATTCTTAACGGTGAAATTAGGTCTGTCTCTTGTGATAGTACCTGATTTCACCGTCTAAGTATGGCCCAATTGGGGCCGAGGAGGTAAGTGTTTTGTTAGATAGAGTACCACCGCAGAGTGTGGAGGCTGAACAGGCTGTCCTTGGCGCCATGCTGATTGAGCGCGAAGCCATCTCTAAGGTAACTGAATTTTTACGTCCGGAAGATTTCTACCGGGAGGCGCACCGGCTTATATATAATGCAGCGCTTGAGCTGTTCAATAAAAATGATGCCGTTGATATGGTAACAGTTACGGAGTTTCTGCGCAAAGACGATAAACTGGAAAGCGCAGGCGGCATAGCCTACATAACCTCATTAGCTAATAGTGTTCCTACCGCTGCCAATGTTCTATACCACGCACGGATCGTTGAAGAGAAATCGTTGCTCCGCCAGCTGATTAATGCTGCCACCAACATCGCCGGATTAGGCTATGAAGCCAGTGACGAAGTTGCCAGCATCTTGGATTCAGCCGAAAAAATGATTTTGGATGTATCGGGCCGCAAGGTTGGAAAAGAATTTACCCCAATCAAAAGTATAATTTTCGACGCTTTTGACAGAATCCAGGGTCTGTATGAATCAAAAGGCGGCATTACCGGTTTGGCCTCTGGGTTTAAAGATTTTGACCGTTTAACCTCAGGGCTGCAGCCGTCCGACCTGATCTTAATTGCTGCCCGGCCAAGTATGGGTAAAACCGCCTTTGTGCTCAACATTGCCTCACATGTGGCCATTCGCGAGAAAAAGACGGTTGCATTCTTTAGTTTAGAAATGTCTAAGGAGCAACTAGTGCAGCGGATGCTCTGCGCTGAAGCCCCGATTGACTCTCAGCGGCTGAGAGTCGGTGATTTGGAGGGCAAGGACTGGCAAAAGCTTGTCAATGCCGCGGACAGGCTGTCATCGGCCGGGATTTTCATTGATGATACCCCGGGGATCACCGTTCTTGAAATGCGGGCCAAAGCGCGCCGCCTTAAAATTGAACATGATCTGCAGCTTATCATAATTGACTATTTGCAGCTGATGCAAGGTTCGGGCAAAAATAAGGGCAGTGAAAACCGTCAGCAGGAAATATCGGAAATCTCGCGTTCGCTTAAAGGTTTGGCCAGGGAACTAGGTGTTCCGGTTATAGCTCTCTCGCAGCTTAGCCGGAGTGTAGAATCCCGCCAGGTCAAAAAGCCGATGCTCAGTGACCTTAGAGAATCTGGTTCTCTCGAACAAGACGCCGACATTGTTGCCTTCCTTTATCGAGAAGACTATTACAATCCTGATACCGACAGGAAGAATATTACCGAAGTTATCATCGCCAAACACCGTAACGGTCCTGTCGATACCGTGCAATTATTCTTCCATAAACAGTTCACTAAGTTCGCTGATTTATCGCGAATGGATGCGTAGTAGTGTTGTAGATCTAGCCATAATGTGAAATTCTGAATTATTAGAGCAAAAGAAAGGGATGGGCCGCAAATATTTTGGACCATCCCTTTTAAAATTTTTAAGGATTAAATTTCTAACCCTTGTTTCCTTCGTTGCTTGACTTTAAAATCTATACCTTAATTGTTGCATTTTAAGATTTTATAAGGTTCAACAACTCTGCACCTTGAATATTATTCTTGTACCATTTGATTAGTATCGTATTACCCTTTGATATTTCCGTTACTTTATTGATCCATTCAACTTCACCTTGAGCTTTGTTTTTTAGCAAAGGACTTTGAGTATTCGTTAGATATAGGCTTGAATTAACAACCCACCACTTGGAATGTATATTGGCCCGCTTTAAATCTTCTGCCAATCTAGCTGCTTCATGTACTGGTGTCGCTTCCGGAAGGGTTATGATGACAACCTCTGTTTCTGCCGCATTTCGTAATCTAGGTAATAGTTTTTTTACGCTTTCCGGTATATCGCCCTGGCTTTTTTGGATTTCTTTGTGATAACTTTGGGTAGCGTCCAAGAGCAGGAGAGTGTGACCAGTTGGTGCAGTATCAATAACTACAACTTGATCATTGGTTGCCTGATCAACTATTTGCGCGAAAGCTCTAAAAACGGCTATCTCCTGCGTACAGGGCGAGCGCAAATCTTCTTCAATATATGCTAAATCTGCATCGCCCATTGACTCTCTGGCTTTAGAAAGTACCTCTTCCTTATACTTTTCTAACTCGGCTTTTTCATCAATATGACTTATAGATAAATTATCGCATTCACTAATTAAAAAATTCAGGTGGTGTGCAGGATCAGTTGTAGTAAGGTGAACATTTACACCTTTCCCAACTAACCCTAAGGCAATGGCTGCAGCGAGTGTAGTTTTACCAACGCCGCCTTTGCCCATGGTAAATATAACCTTTTTATGGCTTTTATGAAGCTCATCAATTAGTACATCTAAAGAGAATACTTTATTTAACTTAACCGCCGGCAGCTCTGGCGCTAGGAAGTTATTAGTTAGCATTCTGCGTATATTTTTTATTCCATAGACGTTATACGCTCGCAGAGGGATATAGTAGATCGGAATATTTACCAGTGAAACTGGCATATTGTCAAGTGCCTGCTGTTGCTTATTGTAAAGCGCTAAAGCTGTCTCATCATCTGGCTTATCAATTTCAAGCACGCCATTAATAATTAGCATTTGGTTATTAACCCCAAGGTCGCCAAGTTCTTCTGAAGCTCGCTTAGCCTCAAGGAGTGGCGTGTTTTCAGGGCGTGCAACAAGTACAACCGTTGTCATACTTTTATTAGACAAGGTTTCGACAGCGGTCTTATACATTTGTTTGTTGCTTTCTAATCCGGATAATTGCCCTAAGCAGGACGCTCCATGAGTATTTTCACTTATAAAGTTACTCCAAGCAGAAGGAAGCTGGAGCATTCTCAAAGTATGCCCAGTTGGAGCGGTGTCAAATATGACATGGTCATAGTTGCCTTTAATGTTTTCGTCAGTAAGAAACTGAGAAAACTCATTGAATGCAGCAATTTCTACGGTACAGGAACCGGATAGCTGTTCCTCCATACTTGCAATGGCCGAGTTAGGCAGGATGCCTTTATATGGACCAATCACTTTTTCCTTATATTCATGAGCTGCTTCAATCGGGTCAAGATTGACGACTGTAAGATTTGGTGCTTCCGGTATTACCGTACCTTTATTATCAAGGCTAATACCAAAAACATCTTGCAGGTTAGAAGCTGGGTCGGTA
The DNA here is from genome assembly GCA_012523975.1 of Veillonellaceae bacterium. Lineage (NCBI taxonomy): Bacteria > Bacillati > Bacillota > Negativicutes > Veillonellales > Veillonellaceae > Veillonellaceae bacterium. The sequence continues at coordinate 11,740 of JAAYSF010000067.1, read as the reverse complement.
CTAACCAGCATGACACGTTTCCCACTATCAGCTAAATTTACAGCTGTTGCACACGCAGCAGAAGTTTTACCGACGCCCCCCTTGCCGGTGAAAAAGAAATACTTAGTCAGCTTTAATTGAGAAGGACTAAATAACTTCATAACAGCTTCCTCCATTAACAATAACAGTTTGATCCACAGCAGCCGCCTTTTTTAGGTTTGCTCATCACTGTAATCCCAGTCCAATCGGAAAACTCTTTGTTAGTGGGATAAGTTTTCGTTTTAACAACCTCACCGTCACATAAGGTTATTGGCAGTATTTCAGGACCGTACTGTTTTAAATAATTGCTTATTAAAGGATTCTCAATGAAAGCTTGAGGTTGGCCAGATAGATTAAATCGTTCAATATCTACGCCTTTTCGTTTTAGATTCTCAATAACAGTAGCTACGCGTAAGAGTTCTTTGTCAACGCTTGCGCCACAAACTCCGGTTGCACAGCACATAGCTGGATCGTAAATAACTATTTTTTTCATGATCTCACTCTCCATAATTAATTTTTAGCACTGGATGTTTTTCAGTTTGCTTGTATCAAATGAAAATTTATTACTGGCTTGTTCTAACAAGGCATCTAGAAAAGGATATTCACTATAAACCTTAGATGGGATGTCGTAGTATACCCATTGAGCGGTTTTTTGTGCTTCAATAAGCCCGACAAGCCTAAGTTTAAGCAGGTGCTTCGAAGTGGCGGATTGTGAAATTGACAAAACCTGCTCAATTTCACATACACATTTTTTGCCGCTTCGCAGATAGCACATTATAGCTAATCTATTGTAATCTGCAAGAGCCTTTAAAACGTCGATGTAATCCATAAGTCACCCACTTAGTATATTCTTATATTCCCATTTAGGAATATATATTCATTATATTCGTCAGTATTTAATTTTGCAACGAATCATAACGAGGGTATGCAAAAAATATTTTTTTATATAAGCATTTGCGAATGGTATCGTGGTATCGCAGTATCGGGGGTCATGGTATCGAGGGTCAGACTTGACTTATCCTCTAAAAATTGACTTATTGTAGGCATTGTCAAATAAGTCAAAAAGCAAATAGTCAAGCCTGACCCTAAACTTTCTATTTAGTCCCCATCAAAAGATGGGGTTTTTCAATTCTAGCGTCCTTTAATTAACGCTAATAATAAGATAATGCTAGTTTTTCCCTTTTGACGAGAACGTATGTTTGTTATAAAATAAATACAAGCGAACATATGTTTTTATTGAGGTGATGATAATGCTCACTCCGCGACAAGAGCAAATTTTAAATTTCATTAAGTCATATCCGCATCAATACCCGCCATCAATACGAGAGATAGGCGCGGGTGTTGGCCTAAGTAGTCCTGCAACGGTACATAGTTACTTAAATGACTTAGAGCAAATGGGGTTTATTGAACGTAAACACAACTCTTCTCGGTGCATTACCGTCAAGGCGCAGGCGGTATAATGTCACGGACAATACTGCACGTCGATTTAAACAACTTTTACGCTAGTGTGGAATGTCTCTATAATCCGTCAATTAGAGACAATGCTGTAGCAGTAGTCGGTGATGCTGAAGCTCGTCATGGAATTGTACTTGCTAAAAATGGGATAGCTAAAAAGTTGGGAGTAAAAACCGGTGATGCGATTTGGGAAGCAAAACAAAAGTGCCGTGACCTTGTTACAGTCTCAGCAGATTTTAGAAAATATCTTAGGTTTTCCAAGCTAGCTAAGGCAGTTTATGCTGACTATACAAATCAAATAGAACCATTCGGGGTAGACGAGTGTTGGCTTGATGTAACAGGCTCAACTCACTTATTTGGAAGTGGTAAGGAGATTGCCGATGAAATACGCGCAAGGTTTAAAGAACAATTAGGGCTAACTGCCTCTGTTGGCGTATCCTTCAATAAAATTTTCGCTAAGCTAGGCAGCGACATTAAAAAGCCAGATGCTACAACGGTAATCAGTGAAGAAAATTTTCGGGAAATTGTTTGGCCGCTACCAGTAGGAGAATTATTGTATGTCGGGCGTTCAACACGAAATAAGCTCAATAACCGGTCAATATACACAATCGGTGATTTGGCTAATCGTGATATCGAAAAATTAAAGCTACTGCTTGGCGTATGGGGAGAGACCCTTTGGTACTTCTCTAATGGATTAGACGGAGCCCCGGTAAGGCAGATCGGCGAAGAAAGCTTAATCAAGTCTATCGGAAACAGCACTACGACTGCGCGGGATTTAGTTAATCCTCAAGATGTCAAACTGATAATATACGTTCTTGCAGAAAGCGTGGCGGCTCGTTTACGTAAGCATGGGCTTAGATGTAGAACGGTATCAATCAGCGTCAGAGATAAAGACTTATATTCCTTTGAGAGACAAAGTAAGCTAAAACAGCCAACATTTATTTCTGAGGAGATTGCAGGTAAGGCAATGGATATTTTTAATGCTAGTTATAATTGGGATAAACCGATACGAAGTGTTGGAGTAAGGGGAATGGACTTGGTGACTGCAGACGGAAACATACAATTAGATCTATTTGACGGTGACAATATATTAGGTGAAACTTTAGAACGAACAATAGATAGCTTGCGTAAACGATTTGGACACTATAGTATTCAACGCTGTGCTATGTTATTAGATAGACACTTAACCGGATTTAACCCCAAAGATGACCATACAATACACCCTGTTTCCTATTTTAAATAAATAGGAGGAAATATACGTGGGAAAAGCGTACGTACAAATTATTGCAAAACACGATTTAAATGGTTACACGCAGCCATTAGTTCTCATATGGGACGATGGTCGGCGGTTTAGTATAGACCGCGTACTTGATGTCAGGATGATGGCCTCTTTAAAAGCAGGCGGGCAAGGCATACGATATAGCTGCCGAATTTGTGGCAAACAGGTTAATCTGTTTTGTGACGAAGGTAAATGGTTTATTGAGACTGGCAACTAACTTTTGTCGGTCATCTCATCTTGACAGGGTTATTATTGAATGCTATAATTTTAGTATAAAAATGAAATTATGGAAATTTTATAAATATGACAGAAGTCATATTTATAACTTGAAGCAATAAAACAACAGACAACATCATCGATGCTAAATATGGTATGAAGCCATGGGGACTAACTTGCCCAAGGTTTTTTACCATTTTTTTTTGCGGAAAACTTTATCTGATGACCGAAAAAGTTGGATAAGTTCGGCTAAGCTTTATTTAAGGAAATGTGTTTAATACTGCGGCGTTTGGAAGATGCCCTTAATGACGGAGGTAAATGTGAAGAACCAAAAAATTTTAGCGTTATGCTTAATAGTTATTTGCTTATTTACCGTAGTCGGGTGTGGTAAAAACGCAGATAAAAACACTGATACAGCAGCAAACGACAGTGTTATTATCGCCATAGATCCCGAATCAGAACCCGCAGCGGGCTTTGACCCGATTATGGGCTGGGCTGCTGGCGAACATACCCATGATCCTTTGATTCAAAGTACCTTGCTAATTACAAAAGATGACATTACAATCGGGTATGACCTGGCAAAAGAGTATACGATTTCGCCGGATGGCCTCACCTGGACTTTTAAAATTCGTTCTGATGTAAAATTTACGGATGGTGTGCCGCTTACGGCCAAAGACGTGGCTTTTACCTATAATAATGCCATGAAGCAGCCTACCGAGACAGATTTGTCGATGCTAAAATATGTTGAAGCCATTGATGATACAACTGTTGTCTTTCATTTTAATACCCCTTACTCGGCATTTGCCTATACGGCAGCCGTTGTGGGCATTGTTCCCGAACATGCTTATAATGCTGCGACCTATGGCCAAAATCCGATTGGCTCCGGTCGCTACATATTAAAACAATGGGATAAAGGCCAGCAAGTAATTTTGGAAGCTAATCCAAATTACTATGGCGAGAAACCGAAAATGAAGAAAGTTACAATTGTATTTATGTCTGAAGATGCTTCCTACGCGGCAGCTAAAGGCGGGCAAGTAGATGTGGCATATACAGCTCCGTCTTACACTGTTAGTCCGGTTAAAGGTTATAATATTCTTTCGTTTAATACAGTCGATATTCGCGGTCTTAACCTCCCGGTTGTCCCGGCAGGGCATAAGACACCTGCCAAGAAAAATGGAGAAACCTATCCTGCAGGCAATGATGTAACTTCCAATTTAGCTATTCGCCAGGCAATTGCCTGTGCTATTGACCGTGAGGCTATCGTGAAGAATGTTCTCTACGGCTACGGTTCGGTGGCTTATAGCGACAGCGTAAATGAACCTTGGGAAAATGAGGCCATGAAAGTAGCGTATGATCCAGCCAAAGCTAAGGCAATTTTAGAAGCAGACGGCTGGCAATTAAACGCAGATGGGATTTATGAAAAAAACGGTTTAAACGCCGAGTTTGATTTGCTCTATATTTCATCAAACTCAGTTCGGACTGGAATCGCTATGGCTGTAAAAGAGATGTTGCAACAAGTAGGAATAAAGGTCAATCCGATAGGCTCAAGCTGGGATAAAATCGCAACTTTATGTTATGAGACCCCCCATGTTTTTGGGGCCGGATTACATTCGCCGACCGTTGTTAGAAGTCACTATTATACAGGTAAAAACTATGCTTCGTACTCCAATCCCACTGTAGATAATTACATTGACCAAGCGTTAGCTGCTACTTCGTTAGAGGCATCTTATCAATCTTGGAAAAAAGCACAATGGGACGGAACTACCGGGGTTACTCCGCAAGCCGATTCTCCTTGGGTGTGGCTGGTAGAACTCAAGCACGTCTATTTTGCTAAAGAAAGTCTGAATGTGATTGATAAGAAAATTCATCCGCATGGTTATGGCTGGACGATTGTTAATAATGTCCACGAGTGGTCTTGGAAGTAATATATAAACTAAAATGAGGTATTTTATGGCTATAGGACCGCATTCCGGCATGTTAAAATATATCGGAAAAAGTATAATCAAAATATGTTCCTTGTTAATTGCCGTGAGTATTCTTTCGTTCGTCTTGGTTTCAGCATCGCCTATCGATCCAGTCCGGGCATATATCGGGGAAATAGGTATGACTAATATGAGTGCGGAAAACTTGGCCAAACTCGAGGCTTACTTTGGCTTAAATACACCGCCAGTAGAAAGATATTTAAATTGGTTTAGCGATTTTATTCGCGGTGATATGGGATTATCGCTGCTGTATCGCCAGCCTGTCGCTAGTGTTATCCAGGTTAAATTTATGAACTCGATGGTTCTAATGACAACAGCCTGGGTCTTTTCAGGTATCTTAGGATTCGTATTAGGGATTACTGCCGGCCTATATCGCGGGCAATGGATTGATAAATTAATTAAAGGCTACTCATTACTTATCGCCAGTACGCCAACCTTTTGGCTGGCCTTGGTTCTGTTGATGGTTTTCTCGGTGTGGCTGCAGATATTACCAATCGGATTGAGTGTGCCAATTGGCGTTAATGCTGCTGAAGTCTCAGTTTTTGACAGCATAAAGCATGTGATTTTACCTGCTTTAACTTTGAGTGTAATCGGAATTGCCAATATCACCTTGCACACCAGGGAGAAAATGATAGACATCATGAGGGAAGATTATATTCTGTTTGCTAAAGCCCGGGGAAAGAGCAGGATTGCTATTATCCGTCATCATGCGCTCCGCAATATTATGCTTCCGGCCATAACCTTGCAATTTGCGTCTATCAGTGAAATTTTTGGCGGTTCTGTACTGGTAGAACAGGTTTTTTCTTATCCAGGCTTAGGCAAAGCCGCTGTTTCTGCCGGTTTAGGCGGTGATGCGCCATTGTTGCTAGGTATTGCAGTAATCAGCGCTGCCTTAGTGTTTACCGGTAATTTAATTGCCAATCTTTTATATGGGATAATTGACCCTAGAATAAGGCGGGGAAGCGCATATGAATAATGCAGTTTCTGTAACAGTTCTCCAGAAGTACCAAAGGAAAGGCTTGAATCAACGGACTAAAACCAGGGTGCATTTGACCTGTGGCGGTATTTTTTTAATAGCGATTACCGTAATCGGTACTATAGTGGGAGATGCGGCGATAACAACGAACTTTACACAAAAAAATCTCTTGCCGCACATGGCGCATCCGTTTGGCACCGACTGGCTAGGCAGAGACATGCTTTCCCGTACCTTAAAAGGAATTTCTATTAGTATTTATATTGGGCTTTTTGCCTCGCTTGTCAGTTCAATTATAGCCGCCGTCCTGGGAGCGGCGGCCGCAACTTTAGGAAAAAGAGTCGATGCCGTCATAACCTGGTTTATCGATTTAGTGATGGGTATTCCCCACCTTTTACTGCTTATATTGATTTCCTATGCACTTGGCAGGGGGACAATCGGCGTCGTTGTCGCGGTTGCTATAAGCCACTGGCCGTTATTGACCAGAGTAATCCGGGGCGAGATCCTTCAGTTAAAAGAAGCAAATTACATAAAGATTGCTGAAAAGCTAGGGCACAGCAAAATGAAAATTGTTGTGAAACATATGATTCCGCATGTATTACCCCAGTTTTTAGTTGGGTTAGTGCTGCTATTCCCTCATGCCATTTTGCATGAAGCAGCCCTCACCTTCTTAGGCTTTGGCTTGCCTCCGGAACAACCCGGTATTGGCATCATCCTGTCGGAGAGCATGAAGTATCTATCGCTTGGTATGTGGTGGCTGGCGCTTTTTCCCGGATTGGTTTTGTTGACGACAGTTATGCTGTTCGATTTGGTCGGAGATAGTTTACGCAAGATTATTGATCCTTATAGTGTCCGGGATTAAGGAGGTAGTGCGTTGTCCTGCATAAACAAAAAACACATTTTGCAGATAAAAGACCTGTCAGTTTCGTTTACTCAATATGAGCAAGGGTTAAGGCAGATTGAGTTGAAGGTCATTCACAAATTAAATGTTTCGGTGCATGAAGGAGAACTTGTTGCCGTGGTAGGGGCCAGTGGTTCGGGAAAGAGCCTCTTGGCCCATGCAATTTTGGGGATATTACCGCACAACTGTAATGCTGAGGGCAATATTTGGTTTGAGGACAAATTATTATCTCGGGACTGTATTGAGGAACTGCGCGGCAAACAAATTGTTTTGGTCCCGCAAAGTGTAAATTATCTTGACCCTTTAGAGAAAGTCGGTAAACAAGTTAGACGCGAACGGAACGAGGAGACTATCTACAAAAAACAAGCGGAACTGTTTGACTTCTATAAACTGCCGCAAAACACCGGTGAGCTTTATCCCTTTGAATTATCAGGCGGCATGGCCCGAAGGGTGCTTCTTACCACTGCGATGATGGAAAGCCCGCGCTTGATTATAGCTGATGAACCAACGCCTGGCCTTCATTTAGAAGCAGCTAAAAAAGCCATGGGCCACTTTCGTGAATTTGCCGACCAAGGCAATGGTGTGCTCCTTATTACGCATGATATTGAATTAGCCTTGGAAGTAGCTGATAGAATTGCTGTTTTTTATGCAGGAACCACTGTAGAAGAAGCCCCGGTAGCAGACTTTGAATCAGTTGATACGCTTCGCCATCCGTACACCAAAGCGTTGTGGCGAGCCTTACCTCAAAACGGTTTTCATCCCTTTCCCGGAAATCAGCCTTATGTAACAGATATGCCCAAGGGTTGTCCATTCGGTCCTCGATGTTCTCAATTTACGCCGGAATGTGAGGGCGATATTAAGGAACAGACGATACGTTGCGGAACGGTTCGCTGTATCCATGCAGAATGAGGAGCGATGAAAATGGTTTTAGAGGCCCAAGGGATATCTTTTGGTTATAAAAAAGGTTTAGATATATTGAAAAACTTTAATCTTACCGTCGAAAGCCACGAACGAGTCGGTATTGTAGCCCCCAGCGGTTTTGGCAAGACCACGCTGTGCCAAATTTTATCAGGTTATTTAAAGCCTGCAAGTGGCCAGGTGCTCTTAGACGGTACTGACATTCATAAAATGAAAGGCTATTGTCCTGTGCAAATGATTTGGCAGCATCCGGAAAAAGCCGTTAATCCCCGGTTACGCATGAAAGATATAATTGCCGAAGGAGATGTAATTGAAGATCGGATTATAGATGGCTTGGGCATCGAACGTGATTGGTTCAATCGCTTCCCTCGCGAATTATCCGGTGGGGAACTGCAGCGTTTTTGTATTGCCAGAGCGTTAGGTAAACGGACAAGATTCCTCATTGCTGATGAAATTAGCACAATGCTTGATCTTATTACTCAAGCTCAAATATGGAACTTCCTGCTAGAGGAACTAGCAGAAAGAAATATTGGACTTATTGTCGTAACCCATAGTAAGCCATTGATGGAGCACATTACTACTCGGCAAGTTATATTAGATACCTTGTTTGTTAAAGATAATGTTATTTAAGGCAAAAACCCGAGGAAGATGATCTCGGGTTTTTGTTGTTACGCTTTATAGGCATTGGAAGTAAGATTTAAGGTCGTTCTTGTCCGTCGCTGTCAACTTTACCGCTGTTTACTAGATGGATATGCATAAAATGTTCGGTAGCGCCCACTAAAAGACCGGCGATTATAGCACCGAGAAATGTAATATCGGCAGCAGCGGCGTTCTGGCTAAAGTAAACTATTAACGTAGTTGCTAAAAAATCAAGAATGGTACTGGGCCAAACTGTTCCATGACTTAAAAACATAACTTCCATACCGAAACCGACGACAGCTATTAAAGTGCCAATAAGTATTGGGAATATAATATTGGGGTAGTCGACATGGGACGGAATAATTAATGATAAAGCAACTAAAACAATCGGGCAGACGATAATTTTCATTAGTAGACCAGTCATAGCAATACCAACCTCCTTTTTCATAGTTTGCTATATCGCTGGATGAATTATTCACTTGGGGGGCGGTGCGAGCTACAAGCTATTTTCGGCTAAAGCTTGAACTGGTTTTAGGATTAATGAAAAGCTGACCTTTCGAATCGATACCAGCATAGGTTACTTCTGATATATCGGATACACCTCGGTCAGCAAGTTGTTTTTCTAGCCATACCTGAGAATGATTGCTTTTTCGTAAATTACGCTCGATGATTACACCGTCCATAATTAGCTCCACTGGGAAAGTGGGGTCTGGCATGTGAATATTAAGATCACTCTTGGTCAGCGCTTGATAATCTGCTTTCTTAATTATGCTTAACTGGCCTGTTGTTTCTAAAATGGCATACTGCACTTCGCTTGGATCAAGAACGCCCTGCTGGCGCAGATTTCCGGCTAATTCATCGATGTCATAGTGTAGGCCGTGCATGTTTTCCTCAAGAATGCGGCCGTTTTCGATAACGATTGTCGGCGAGCCTTCAATAAGTTTTCTGAGCGGACGGCTTCTAATTGTGATTTGTGATATAGCATAGGTCAGTATCACAAATAAAACGAGGTCATAAAAGTTGTTCCATACCTTGTTAGCTTCAGCTGAAGCAATATTGGCGGCCAGTGAGCCAATAGTAATACCGCTGACGTATTCATAAAATGTTAGCTGCCCGACTTGCGTTTTGCCAAGAAATCGGGTAAAAATGAGCAGGCTTATGAATACTAAGGCTGTCTGCCAGGTATCGCGAATAAATTCCTGTAGCTCCATATTAGAGTCCACCTCACCAATCAAATCAATATATGTAGGTTGGACTAAAGTCGAGCGAGATATGCTATAGATATAAGATAATTTTGCATCGATGAGAAGATATCGATATCAGGTGTATGTTCGCCCGGCTAGATGCACAGAGATCATACGCAGTCTGTTTAAGCAGGAATTTCGCGGATAGGCTGTAAAAATCCGAACATTAAATGAGTATAACTTGTTAATATTCGAAGTTTTTGTTGACAGTCGACGGAATTTAATGCTATGATAAGCAAGGGAAAAAGGGCAGTTTTTTGCCCAACCGGGCTTCGAAACATTTGCTTTGTTTCCCGGGCAAAGTCATGTCTTGTTGAGTGAATTGCTCAAACAACGGGCAAAATAAAAACTAAATATAGCCTTAAATTATAGGTTGAAGTTTCGAGTATTCCGATATCTGCGCCATATGATGCAATCATGGCCAGATTTGGGCTCTAGGATAAACGCAACTAACAAGATATGAGGCTGAAGTTTAGCTGAATTAAGGAAGGGTGAATTGATATGTCAGCAGTAGTTGTTATCGGTACCCAGTGGGGCGATGAAGGTAAAGGTAAAATTGTTGATTATCTGGCAGAAAAAGCTGACGTTGTAGTCCGTTATCAGGGTGGCAATAATGCCGGGCATACTGTGGTGACCGGCGGAGCTGAATTTAAACTCCATCTTTTACCGTCAGGCATTTTATATAAAGGGAAAACTTGCGTAATTGGCAATGGCGTAGTTATTGATCCAGGCGTGCTGATTAAAGAAATCAAAGGCATGCAGGAAAAAGGTATCGATACCAGCGCACTTAAAATTTCTAACCGGGCTCATGTTATTATGCCGTATCATCGTCTGCTTGATGAGGTTGAAGAAGAGTATCGCGGTGCTCATAAGATTGGAACAACTAAACGTGGTATTGGTCCATGTTATATGGATAAAAATGCAAGAGTTGGCATCCGGATTGTTGATTTGATGGATGAGCAAGAGTTTACCGAGAAGCTTGAGCGCAATCTAGAGGCTAAAAACCACTTGTTGAAAGCAGTTTATGGCGTTGAAGGTTTCGATTTCGAAACTATGAAAGCTGAATATCTTGGCTATGCTGAAGAACTGCGTCCGTATGTCGCTGATACCTCGGCAGTGCTTCACAAAGCTATATCCGACGGAAAAAAGGTATTATTTGAAGGTGCGCAGGCTACTCAGCTCGACCTTGATCATGGCACTTTCCCATATGTAACTTCATCGCATCCGATTGCCGGCGGCGCGTGTATCGGAGCCGGCGTAGGACCGACGAAAATCAGCAAAGTCATTGGTACCGTAAAGGCTTACAGTACACGGGTAGGCGAAGGTCCGTTCCCGACGGAGCTGCTGGATGAAACCGGCGATCATATTCGCGAAGCAGGTCATGAGTATGGTACAACAACTGGCCGTCCACGCCGCTGTGGCTGGCTTGATGCCTGTATTGTCCGTTATGCAGGCTATGTAAGCGGTATCGACTATATGGCGATTACTCGTCTTGACATTCTGGATAAACTGAAAACTCTCAAAATCTGTGTGGGTTATAAATATAATGGTCAGCTTCTTGATGAATTCCCGGCCAGCCTTAAGGTTTTAGATAAGGTTGAACCGGTGTATGAAGAAATGCCGGGTTGGGAGACTGATATCACTGGTGTCAGAAAATATGATGACTTGCCGGTAAATGCTAGAAAGTATCTTGAGCGCCTCAGCGAAGTCGCCGGTATTAAAATCGGAATTGTCTCGGTTGGCCCAGGTCGCGAACAGACAATGATTTTGCATGAAATGTTTTAACAGCTAACTAGTGCGCCAGGTACGTAGAGGCTTTTCGCCTTTATGAACTTGGCGCTTTATATTTTGGGAAAGTAGTTGACAATAATTCGAACTTAGCGTATAATCTTGTCTTGTGGAGATAATGACCCACTAGCTCAGTCGGTAGAGCACCTGACTTTTAATCAGGGTGTCGATGGTTCGAGTCCATCGTGGGTCACCACTTTCGGCCCGTTGGTCAAGCGGTTAAGACACCGCCCTTTCACGGCGGTATCAAGGGTTCGATTCCCTTACGGGTCACCATTTATGGGCGATTAGCTCAGCTGGGAGAGCGCCTGCCTTACAAGCAGGATG
>JAAYSF010000066.1 GCA_012523975.1 Veillonellaceae bacterium | reverse complement strand
TAGACGAAGAACGCATGCCGGACAACCCCTCGGAGGCCGAAAAAACAAAAGCGCTCGACAAAGAAGCCGAGCGCCTCCTAAAACAAATCCGCCCTGACAGCTACGTCATAGTCCTCGACGTAGCCGGCAAACTGGCCTCCTCGGAAGAACTTGCAGAAAAAATCAGTAATCTAGGCCTCTCCGGCAAAAGCGACCTAACCTTCATAATCGGCGGCGCCTTCGGCCTATCGCAAAACCTAATTAAAGCCGCAAATGAACGCTTGTCATTTTCAAAAATGACCTTCACCCACCAGATGATTAGACTGCTGCTGGTAGAACAAATCTACCGGGCTTTCAAGATTAATCGGGGGGAACCGTATCATTGGTAATGGCGAAAGATGCTCTCAAGTCTTGAGAAATCGGGGCTTGAGGGCTTCTTTTTTTGTGGTTTCTGGGCGGAATATGATGGTTGCCCTGATTGACCTGTAAATTTGGTGAAGGGGTAAGGAAGATGTACGCGGATCTTTCTTTAGGTATTGCCCTCAAAAAGATATTGATCGTTCAGTGCGTGACTTTTTTGGAATGAAGGACTTGAATAATTATTGTGGAAACAAGCTATTAGGCATGAGGGAAGTAGTCGAAATGCTGTTTGTGTAAGACCTGAGAATGACTAATATTACGTTGAAATATAACACATATTATCTCTGTGAAATTAGTGTATTTTTTTAAGTATCAAGGCTATAGGCATTCTAAGTAAGTGTAAAAAGGTAAATTAGGAGTATTTTATGACTAGATATTACTATTCAGCATCTATAGGTATATTTTTAGCGCAAACCGAAAATGAAATATTAGGAGAACTTTCTCGAAACAATCAGTATGGACTTGATGACACGCAAAAAAATGCATGGCTGTATCAAATACGTCTCTTAAGAACGCAGCTTTCTTCTTTTTCTGAGGGGAGTATTATATTTGAGTATACTATTCCACGTGTTGGAAAACGACTTGATAACATTTTTATAACAAACGGGCTTGTTTTTTTGCTGGAATTTAAAGTTGGAGACAGCGTTTATCATAATTATGCTGTTGAGCAAGTGATGGACTATGCATTAGATCTAAAAAACTTTCATAAGGAAAGCCATGATAAAATCATTATTCCTATTGTAGTAGCAACGCGGGCTGAGAGAAAGGAAAACTATATTAGCCAATATTCTGATGGCATAATAAAGCCTATGTTCAGTAACGGTGACGATCTATCGGAAATCATCCAAAATGTTTGTTGCCTGTATAAAGATAAGGCTATTGCTATAGAGCAATGGGAAAACTCTATTTATATGCCTACACCGACAATTATCGAAGCTGCTCAAGCACTTTATCGTGGACATAGCGTAACAGATATTTCGAGATCGGATTCAGGACACTTAAACCTGAGTAAAACGACTGACGCAATTACTAAAGTTATTGAAAAAGCAAAACAAAATAAAGAGAAGGCCATTTGCTTTATTACTGGTGTACCTGGAGCAGGTAAAACTTTGGCAGGACTAAATATTGCTAATGAGCGTCATCGGTTTGATGAAGAGGAGCATGCTGTATTTTTATCAGGAAACGGTCCTTTAGTAGATGTTTTACAGGAAGCACTTGCTAGGAATCAAGTCGATAATTCAATCGAGAAAATAAAAAAGAGTGAAGCATTGATGAAAGCCAAGGCATTCATTCAATTAATTCACCATTTTCGTGATGATGCCCTATCAGTTGATACTCCACCTATTGAAAAGGTTGTAATTTTCGACGAGGCCCAACGCGCATGGACTCTTGAACAGACATCAAGTTTTATGCAAAAGAAAAAAGGTAAACCAGATTTCAATATGTCAGAGCCCGAATTTCTTATAAGTGTTATGGATAGGCATCAGGATTGGGCAGTCATCATATGCCTTATTGGGGGTGGCCAAGAGATCAATACTGGGGAAGCTGGTTTGCCAGAATGGTTTGATGCACTCCGCCGCTGTTTTACGCACTGGCATGTTTACATATCTAATAAAATTACGGACGTTGAATACACACATAACAACGACTTAAAAGCGATGCTTTCAGATTTAGAATGTGAACCTCTTGAGGAATTGCATCTCTCTGTCTCATTACGTTCTTTTAGAAGTGGACACGTTTCTGAATTAGTTAAAGCTATATTGGATGTTAATCAAGAAAAGGCAAAGCAACTGTATTCTACACTTAATGAGCGGTACCCAATTACAATAACCAGGGATATAACCCAAGCTAAAGCATGGATAAAAGAAAAAGCTAGAGGTAGCGAACGATATGGAGTGGTTGCTAGCTCTGGGTCAATGAGACTAAAACCTTTTGGTATATGGACACAGTGTAAAATTGAAGCTAAAAATTGGTTTTTAAATGGGAAGGATGATATACGATCGTCTTACTTTCTAGAAGACGCGGCTACAGAATTTGATATTCAAGGTCTTGAACTGGATTGGGCGCTGGTTGCTTGGGATGCCGATTTTAGATTTATTGATGGAGCATTTCAATATTACAATTTTGTGGGGGCTAAATGGAATAAAATTAATAAAGCAGAAAATGTACTGTATCGAAAAAACGCTTACAGGGTATTACTAACTCGCGCGCGTCAAGGAATGGTTATATTTATACCTCATGGTGATGAGAATGATAAGTCAAGAGAACCGCATTTCTATGATGGGACATATGATTATCTGAAAAGTATTGGAATAAACGAGATATGAGCTACTGATCATTGGGGGTATCGTGACTGTATTGAGGATTATCATATATTGACTTCTTTCGGCTTGAAATTTTGCGTTAAGTCAATTTTTAAAATAAACTCAGTCCTAACCTCATAAGCCCTTCGAATAATTTACTATTATGGGAATAAGACAACCCTATAGCTCAATAACATGTACAAATGGGAGGTGGGTGATACAATGAAAGCCCAGGAGTACAGACTTGTTGATGCAAGGGTTAAGCTGGAAGTAGATAATATTCAAAAGATTGAAGAGCAAATTGAAGGGGTTAAGAAAGGTAATTGAACCCAAACAATACCAATGCATAGCAATGAATGGGCATATTATTCTTGAAGGTGGATTTCATCCAGATGCAATAATAATATACAAAACACCAAGAACGCCTATTGATTACGGAATAAACAAATATCCCAAACACTTACAGGAAGAAATGCAAAAAATACAAAATGAGCTAAAACTGACAAAAGGTCAAGTTGAAAAACTAAGGAAATCTATCGTGGGGATGGATTTAAAGGTAACGGAACTTGAAAACCAATATAAGTACTTAAGAGATAATGCTAACAAAATAAAAGAAAATGATGAAAAAGAAAAACTGATGAATAATTTTAATAAGAGATATTCCTCCTTTCATGAATGTCTTATAAGCAACCTAAAAACTTTGGATAATCAAGTAAAAGATGATGTTAGAAAAAGTCTTGATATATTAGTTCAAATAATAGATGAGGTAAAACAAAAATATCTTTAAACGGTTAACATCGCGAGTGCATAACATACAACTAAGAAACAGGGGGACAGGTCCGCTGTTTCGTTTAATTGCAAGCTATCCGAGTTAGCGAATACGTGGGACACGTGGGACAAAGACCAGCTAATTAAAGTCAAGGCCTTATCCACAATTTTTGTTTAAAGAAAAATAAGTACAGCAAACAAGCCTTTCTCAATATCGAACGATATTCGAGAAAGGTATATGTAATATTTTGTTTCT
>JAAYSF010000065.1 GCA_012523975.1 Veillonellaceae bacterium | reverse complement strand
TTAATTTCGGACCTATTTAATAGGTCCCTTTTTTTTGCACCTTTTCCGACTGCGTGCGTATAATGGATATCACCGAGGATCCGCGCGAGGTGACAAAAATGTCATATGTATGTCCCCAAGATGTTTATAATGCTATCGAAGCTGGAGAAATTTCAGCATTGGAAGCTTTTAAAGCTTTACAGCAGATGGATGGTATTCCTGTTCCTTGTTCGAACTCAAACAATAATAATCATCAGCGTGTAGAACAGATATTACATGAACTAGATAGTTTAATAGGTTTAACTCAAGTCAAAAAACTAGTGCGTGAAATCTATGCTTTTATTGAGATTCAAAAACGAAGAGAGCAAGAACGGTTAATAACTGAACCGCTAGTATTGCATATGATATTTAAGGGTAATCCTGGAACTGGTAAAACAACGGTAGCTAGAATATTAGGTAAAATTTTTCGGGAGATGGGCGTACTGTCTCGTGGTCACTTAATTGAGGTCGAACGGGCTGATTTGGTAGGCGAATATATCGGGCATACTGCTCAAAAAACGCGTGAGCAACTTAAAAAGGCCTATGGCGGCATTTTGTTCATTGACGAGGCTTACTCACTAGCTCGTGGCGGTGAAAAGGATTTTGGTAAAGAATCGATTGATGTTGTAGTGAAAGCAATGGAAGACCATAAAGATGAGCTTATTCTGATACTGGCAGGTTATAAGGATGAGATGGATAGTTTTCTTAAAACGAACCCGGGGCTACATTCGCGGTTCCCTATACATATCGAGTTTCCTGATTACAATCAGCAGGAACTTCTCCAAATTGCCGAACAGCTATGTTCTAAGCGTCAATATAAGCTAGATCATGAGGCAAGAAAAGTATTGGTTAAGATGTTATATCAAATGCAAAGTCAAGGCAGTGATAATTTCGGTAATGCCCGTACTGTACGTAATGTTATTGAGAAGGCTATTCGTCGTCAGGCTGTTCGATTGATTACCAAAGCTAATTTAACCCGCCAAGAATTAATATCTCTTGAACCTTGTGACTTAATGGAGGTGAAAGAATGAGGGAATTCGTTATTGTCGGAAAACCAAATTGCGGCAAAACTATGTTTGCTCTCAATTTCGCCGGCTATTTAGGCAGCAAGACGATTGATATGACTTTTAGAACCTACGATGGACTAATGACCTGTAGGCACTTTACACTGGAAGAAGCAAAACACGAATTATGCGGTATGACTCTACATAAAACTAAGTCATTGCAAACAGTAGTACTAAGGATGTCTTTAGGTAAAACAATGGTAAATTTTAAACTGACCGATACTTGCGGATTAATTTCGCAAATCCATCCTGATGAAGCCGTAAGACGAGGTATGGCTCAAACCATTGACTGGATCAGATCTTGTGACTATGTTTTTCATATTGTAGATATTACTGCGTTTTCCGTTAAACCCGAAGATAACTCAAACAATATTGATATTGAAGTCTATAATTATGGTAAATCACGGCATAATTATGCTTTATTAGCTAATAAAATTGATTTGCCATCCGCAAAAGCTAACTTGCCCAGAGTGATAGCAACATTCCCAAACACACTTGTTATACCAATTTCCGGACTTAAAGGGACCGGCTTTAAAGAGGTGAAGGCATGTGTGGCTAGAAATATTTGATTTAGTAACATTTGTTTCAGTCATTTTATGCGCCGCTGCAATAAAAATGACTGATGACTATTTAGATTATGACCAAGATAAAGCTGTTGGCAGTTATAATTTGACACTTCTTCTAGGAAAGGGCTTGCCAGTTTATGCTATGCTTGTACTAGGTCTAGCTGTTAATCTTAATCCGCCTCTTTGCTTGGCGCTTTTTTTAGCAAGTTATGGGATTGGAATGTTTCATGATTTAAAGCTGTGTTTCCCAAGTAAACTTACAGGCTTTCAAGAGTGTGTAATAAGCTTTTTGCTAGGAATCGGGCTATGTGGTTGGAGAACTATGATATTTGCATTCGCGTTTACGCTGGCTATTCAATTAATCGATGACTGCATTGATGCACGAACTGATCAGTTGTCAGGAAATCGGAACTTTGCACAGCGCTTTGGATTTGTTGAGTCGTACATGCTAGCCCTATTAAGCATACTGCTATCATGGCAGGTTGGAGGAAGTCTTTTCTTTCCGGTGCTATGTGCGGTGACGATATTCTATGGCAGCATTGTTTGGCTTCAAAGGAGGCGAAACTATGCTTGAGAAGACTATATTATTAATAGCTATACTGATAATTAGTTATTTAATCGGCAAACGAATCGGTTATAAGGAAGGCTTTGTTCAAGGAAAAGCCGATGCCGTCTTAATAATGAGGCAAGAGTCTTTTGAACAGGGTTACTGCACTTTGTGTAATACCGGTAGTACTTTTAGCTGTGAAGAAGGCTGTATAACGACTGACCCCTCTACCCATAATACTTAGAGGAGTTGGTAAAATGTCAGTATCTCGTTTAGAGCGTAAACGCGAAAATTCTCGAATTTTTTTTCGACGCCTGTACAGAGCATTAATTATCTTAATTACAGTTCTGACGTTGATGATAACTTATCATAAAAGTATTCTTTGTTTTACAGTTTTGTCCGTTTTGATATTTTTTGGTATAATTAGCTTAAATTGTTTTAATATTAGACTCGTTATACCTGGTATAGCATCCAAACATCTTGTAATTAGGTTAGGAGCAGCTATGTTTTATCTAGTGACTGTAATTATTCTAATTAGCAAGGTTGGTTTTTACAGCGGTAAGTAGATTAGAGGCTAACTAGCCTCTAATCTTGTCTATAGGGCTTTATAAAAAGATTTAGCTTACAGGTATAAATATAAATTTCGGGGTGGCAAACTTGACAGCAATTAATGGAGATACAAGCGGGATACGCAAAAATTTAATCGAGAATCTTGAAGGACTTTATAATTTGGTGATACCTTCAAATCAAATTATCTCGGAAGAGCTAATTGAATCATTAACTCAGCTCACTACACAGATCAAACGCGAAATTGCTATTTATATTAACCGGCGTGGACAGGTGGTAGCTGTATCCATAGGAGATTCACAGACTGTATCGTTACCTGAATTTGATGCTCGCAGGAGCAATTCAAGGTTAAGTGGAATACGGTGTATACATTCCCATCCTAATGGAATTAGCAGGCTAAGTGATGCTGATATTTCTGCTCTTAAATTGAAACGGTTTGATCTTATGGCTGCAGTTGGCGTGAATGACGGTATCGCAACAGAAATAAGCTTTGGCTACTTAACGGGTATCCGGAATGAGTCTGCAGTTATTGATATTGTCGGTCCGATAGCGATAGAACAGGTACTAGAGGCTGATTTTGTTAGTCTAATAAAAGGCTTAGAACATCAGTTAACCAACGTCGATCGGTTAGCATCTACTTATCATGTTGAAAGGGCAATTCTGGCTGGTCTAGAACAACCAAATAGTGCATGGCATATCGCTGACTCTTTGCAGGAGCTAGCACAGCTTGCGGAAACTGCCGGTGCTGAGGTCGTCGGAACAATTTGGCAGAAAAGGGACAAACCGGATTCGGGTTTATTTATCGGCCGAGGTAAGGTGCAAGAAATCAGTCTGTTAGTACAAACCCAAGAGGCGAATATTGTAATTCTAGACGATGAGATTTCACCTGCGCAACAGCGCAACTTGGAGCAAATTTTGGGAGTCAAGGTTATAGACCGTACTGCACTTATTCTAGATATTTTTGCGCAGCGAGCAAGAACGCACGAGGGTAAGCTTCAAGTTGAACTCGCTCAACTTCAGTATAGCCTGCCTAGACTAAGCGGGCAGGGGTTGGTATTATCAAGGCTCGGTGGTGGAATTGGCACCCGTGGACCAGGGGAAACTAAACTGGAGGTTGATCGAAGGAAAATTCGAGCGCGGATTAATGATATCAGACGAGAAATTGACAATGTTAAGAAACAACGTGAATTGCAGCGCAAGGCAAGGCAAGCATCAGCAATCCCAACAGTGGCGCTTGTTGGATATACAAACGCGGGAAAGTCTACCTTACTCAATACACTTGCAAATGCTAATGTGTTTGCAGAGGATAAATTATTTGCCACACTTGACCCGACGACTCGAAAAATCAACCTGCCTAGTGGTTTTGAGGTTCTAATGACTGACACAGTCGGTTTTATTCAAAAACTACCACACCATCTCGTTGCTGCTTTCCGGGCTACTTTAGAGGAGGTTGTTCAAGCGGACTTGCTTATTCATGTTATTGATGCAAGTCACCCGCAGCATGAGGAGCAAAGTAATGCTGTTTTTAGAGTTTTAAGGGAATTGAACGCTGCTGATAAATTGATTTTAACTGCCTATAATAAGATTGATAAAGTAGATGGCAAGGTTATCGAGCGCCTGCTTAGAGTTGATGATAGCGTTGCTATCTCCGCTCTTGATGGTCAAGGAGTAGAGCAGTTAATTAGGCTGGTTGAGGAGAAGGTTAAGCCTATAGTTGTTGACATGGAATTTTTAATACCATATAATGACTCCGGCATACTGTCGCAATTATATGAGATAGCTAATGTTCAAATTATCGAATACCTTGAAGATGGTATACACGTAAAAGCGGCATTGCCATCTGAAAAACAGACATATTTTAATTCTTATGTGATAGGAGATGTATTAAGTTAATGAGCTTTTCTGATACAATTAATAGCATTAAGCGTCAAGCTCTAGACCAAGCTCAACCCTACTTTACTGTCATTGACGAAATTGCTGAGATTAACACTAAAAAAGTATTAGACGTTTTTCGTAATAATAGAGTATCTGATTATCACTTCGGAACAACTACCGGCTATGCTTATAGCGATGGTGGCCGCGATACTCTTGATAAAGTATGGGCTGATATTTGCGGAGCAGAAAAAGCAATCTTTCGCACACAGTTCGTGTCGGGAACGCACGCATTAGCTACTGTCCTTTTTGGAATACTTCGGCCTGGAGATAATCTTGTTTCAATAGCAGGTGCTCCATATGATACGATGAGGACGGTAATAGGGTGTGATGGTAACACTTATGGTTCACTAAAGGAATTTGGTGTTGAGTATAGCGAGGTACCTCTCGTTAATGGTCGCGTCGATATGACTGGCATACAAAAAGCGATTACATCAAAAACAAAAATTGCCCTCATTCAGAGGTCACGCGGTTATAGTATGCGCTCGCCATTAACAATTGAGGAAATTGGGCAAATCTGTTCGGCTATCAAGAGTATAAACCCATATTGTATTTGTTTTGTGGACAACTGTTATGGTGAATTCGTTGATATACTAGAACCCACGGCAGTTGGCGCAGATATAATGGCAGGATCTCTCATAAAAAATCCGGGGGGCGGGTTAGCTCCAACTGGAGGATATATTGCGGGCAAAGCTGATTTAGTGGAGATGGCAGCTAGTCGTTTGACAGCTCCAGGGATCGGGATCGAGTTAGGGGCGTCATTGACCGAGAATAGACTGTTGTACCAAGGACTCTTTTTAGCACCGCATGTAACTGCACAAGCTGTGAAAGGGGCAATTTTCGCTTCGGCAGTTTTTTCCCTACTAGGGTATCGAACAGCACCTGCATTGGAGGAACGACGCAGTGATATAATACAAGCTATCGAATTGAAATCGCCAGAGAAGATGGTAGCTTTTTGCCGCGGTTTGCAAAAGTATTCACCGGTTGATGCGCATGTGAGACCAGAAGCAAGTGCTATGCCGGGGTACAGTGATGCTGTTATAATGGCCGCTGGTACATTTGTCCAAGGCGCGTCAATAGAATTAAGCGCCGACGGTCCAATAAGAGAACCTTATGCTGTATATCTTCAGGGCGGGTTAACCTTCGAACATTCAACAATCGGAATAATGGGAGCAGCGGAAGAGATTCTGAATAGCAATTCCGCAAAAAAATAGCCATTTCTACATATTTGTTTCTTTATATACAAGGAAAATCACGAAGTGTGTAGAAAAAAGTAATGATTAAGTTATAATTCACTTTTTGGTGGGATTCTGTGGAATATGTAATAATTACATTATTGGTTATCGCTATTTCTGCATTTGTTTTTTACAAATTAGCTAATAATGTTTTTGAATTACCAATAAAATTAAAACCATTGCTTATGTGTGCTGGCTGTGCTGCATTGCTTAGCTTGGTCGTCCCGCGTGTTGTTATAAATTATACCGGATTTGGCGGTGCTTTGGTCATATTGGCATGCATTGCGATAATATGCGCTTATTTTATTGCCTACTATGATAAGTTTATGATAAAGCGCGATATACGTACTAGTGCCATAAGTGATTCAAAACCCATAAATGAAGCCTCGTTTTCCTATAGTACTGAAGATGCTATAGCCGCAACTGAAACAAGCGACGTGCCTAAGTCCAGAAGTACATATATCAATATAGATTATAAAGACGAAGTTATTTCCTTAGCTCAGCCTGTTGCCAGCATGCAGGCTGCAAAAGATCAGGCTGAAGAAAGCCAATTTATAATAGCTGATACTACAAGCAGTGTCGAGATAATTGAAGATTTGCATGAAGAAACTCGATTTATTGAATCGGAGTCTGAAAGTATAAAGGATGAGCTTAGAACAATCAATACTGAATCTATAAGCGGCGAAATACCAGAAAACTTGATTAAAGAAGATTCGCTTGTTGAATTAGAGCCAGAACTTATGATTAACGACGAAGATGAGGCTGAAACAATAGAATCCGCAAATAATATCTCGACAAAGGTTGAGTGGGGGCAACACGAAAACATAAGTACTGAGCATCAATGTTATGTTGAGGTGCAACAACCTAACGTTGCGGAGGAGGCCATAATGTTAGCAGAAACTTTGCCATCGGATAATTTGGACGAGCTTATGGATTATGCTTTTCAACAAAAGGAGTTGCAAAATTTTGCCCAAGCCATGATGGCTTTTAGAAAAGCGCTAAAATTATATCCTAAATGTGATGCTGCGCCATTTTTGCTAGTAGAAATTGGCAATTTAAAGAAAAAAGCAGGTAAGTTTGACGAAGCTATAAGTACATTTGATGAAGGACGACGAATAGCTTCCGCCTTAAATAATAGTGTTCTTGAGAAAGAGTTTATTGATGCTATAGCCTATTTGCGTATTGTAAAAAACACACTTATTCAAAATAAAATATTTTGTACCCGGTTTGAGGATATACCCGCTGCAGTTATAGATGAAATTAATAAAGAGTTTATAGAATGGCGCAATATTAGTTAATATATTTAGGAGGTTGCATAATGAAAAAAGGAATGGATATTCTTGGTTTACCAGTCATTGGCATTACACAAGGGCGTGAAATTGGGACAGTAAAGAGTTTTGTGATTAATCCCGACAGAGGTGTTGTAACAGCTCTTGTAATTGATGACGAAAAATGGTACACAGGGGCAAAACTGTTGCCAATGTCGGCCGTCATTGCAATTGGGGAATTTGCAGTAACAGTAGAAAGCGTCGAAAATATATTAGGGTATAAAGATATCCCAGATATTGAAAGATTATTAGAGGCTGATATTAAGGTTACGGGAACAAAAGTTTTGACTAATACTGGTCGTATTCTTGGCAAAGTCATAGAAATAATTATTGATGAGACTGGCAAAATAAGTGCTTGTGAAATTGAACGTAATAACGGTGAGAGCACCCAGATATCGTCTGATCAGATACTAACTTTTGGTAAAGAGGTCCTAATTATTTCTGATAAAGAAGCTGTCAAGTCTCCAAGCGTGAAAGTTTCGGTAGATAGTGAATATAATGTGGCGGTTCAAACAAAAAAAGAATTTCCTACCCAAAGTATTGCCGAGACAAAGCCTGAGCCTGAAGTAAAAAATGAGACTGTTGATGAATCAGCCAAAAAGTTTGATGACCGTCATCGTAAATATCTCCTGGGTAAGAAGGCCAGCCGGCGCATTGAGACAGATAATGGCGTGATGATAGTTGATCAGGGTGGTGAAATTACCGAGGAAGTTCTTCAAAAAGCAAAACTTGCTGGCAAATTTGTAGAATTATCGATGAACATTCAATAAACTTGGACCCCGCTGTCGCTGCGGGGTTCTTTTGGTTAGTCTTTGACTCATACGGAATTTCTGCTGTGAATGTTGAAAAATAAAGTGGATTGGTCGGAGAGGCTGGCATTTCTTCAGTTCTGAGAAGTTATGCAAAAATCGGTAGGTGATCATATGAGAATGTCAACAAATAAAGATATAGTAAACATTGTTTTATTTTTAGGAATTATAGCGCTTTTTAGTTCAATTAGCCTCTTTGCTACTAATATGGCTTTTATGGTAACAGATAAAGTTTATAATGGTGTAATGGTTGGCGATATTGCCGTTGGCGGACTTTCAGTTAAAGAAGCTGAAGAAAAAATTGAAGCTAGCTTTCGACGCCGGCTTAATGATCCACCTATTATACTAAATTTTGAGGGAAATCATTGGAAGATAGGAACCGATGAAATTAAGTGGAAGCTGGACACAGAGAAACTTGCTCAGCAAGCATATAATGTTGGTCGGCGAGGAAATTTACTACAGCAATTTCAAGAAAGGTTCCTCACTATTAATGGCGGATACAAGGTGCCATTAGCTCCATTATATAATAAGGAGCAATTGAGTGAAATTATAGCAAGCATTGCAGATGAAATTGATCGTGAACCGCATGACGCTAAAATATTATTAGATGGTTTAAGAATAATCCAGCTGCCTGATACCAGTGGGCGTAAAGTTGCAATTGATCAGCTTACTATTACATTACATGAAAAATTAAATGTTGGTTTTCCGGTAATAGTTGACATTCCAGTAACTGAAGTGAAGCCCAAAATTCAAACCATTGATATTGAGGAAATTGATAGCATAATCTCCATGTATACAACACAATTTAATCTAGCCAATGAAAATCGTGTTCTAAATATCGCCTTAGCATCTAATAGTATAAGTGGAACCCTCTTGCGTCCGGGTGAGGTGTTTTCATTTAATGATCTTGTTGGTCTTCGAATTGCAGAGTTTGGCTACAGGGAAGCGCCTGTATTCATAGAAGGCAAGATTGTGCCTGATTTTGGCGGTGGAGTCTGCCAAGTAAGCAGTACTTTATATAATGCAGTATTGCTTGCCGATATGAAAATCCTAGAAAGATCCTCACATTTTCGACCGCCTGGTTATGTACCTCTTGGGCAGGATGCTACGGTAGCAGATAATTTGCTTGACTTCAAATTCAGCAATGTTTTGCCCCACAATATTTATATTTTGAGTCAGGTAAGTAAAGATAGTCTTACCGTATACATCTTAAGCCGAAATAACCCAAGTCGACCAGAAGTTATTGTTGAATCAGTCAAAGAAAAAGTTATCGAACCAAATACAATAATAAAGCAAGATCCTAGATTAGATTATGGCAAGCAAATTATTGAAAATATGGGCCAAAAAGGCTTTGTTGTGTCGACATATAGGGTTAAAAGATTGAGTGGCAAAGAAGTGGAGCGTGAACATTTATTTACTGACAAGTTTAAACCTGATGATCGAGTTGTTCGTGTGGGAACGAAAGTATCACCGCGGCAGGCTATAAAATAGCGAGTAGCACCTAGTGCTACTCGCTATTTTATAATTTTCTATAAACTCCTATAACCTTCCCTAGAATATAGATATCCTTAGCATATATGGGATCCATAGAATCATTTTCAGGCTGTAGTCTGATATGGCTTTTCTCTTTAAAAAACCGTTTGACAGTTGCCTCTTCTTGCTCGAGCAAGGCCACAATGATGTCCCCATTATTTGCAGAATGCTGCTCGCGCACTATGACGAAATCGCCATCTAGGATTCCGGCATTTATCATGCTATCACCTGTCACAGACAACATAAAAACATTTTCGTCATTTCCTACAAGTTCTGCGGGCATGGGATAGACTTCTTCAATATTTTCAACAGCAAGGATGGGTTGACCAGCTGTAACACGTCCAACCAGAGGAATGGAAGTAAGTCTTTTTTGTCGCCACGCTTTTTCATCAAGAATTTCAATCGCTCTAGGCTTTGTTGGGTCCCGGCGGATATAGCCCATCTCAGCTAGCTTTATTAAGTGGTTATGTACAGTTGAACTTGAACTCAATCCAACAGCCAGTCCAATTTCGCGTACGGATGGGGGATATCCCTTGGCATGAAGTGTCTCTTTAATAAAATTCAAAATTTGTTTTTGACGGGTAGTCAGTAAAGTTTCATTGTTCATGAATTCACCCCGGAATTAGAATCTATTAAGTTATTATAGCAATTAATAGAGGATTTTGCAAACGTCAGTTCGGATGTTTATAAGTCAAATATACTCTTATTTGATATTTAAATGCTATCAATAGTTTTTATTAATAACACCCATATAATCAACATATACCTCACCATAGAGGAATTTATCGCGTATTTTGGTGTTTGTCTTTATTTCTATAATGTTGTAATATATTATCCACGCCGAATTTCCTTGGAAAACGGAGGAACCGTTACCGGGGGTGAATCCGCACTAGCGGTAGGGATTGACCTTTGACCGAACCCGTCAGCTAACTTCGTAGGCGTTAGAAAAGGGGGTGTTATTATGCTAAATATTTCTGTAAGAAAATTACCTTTATTGGTTGTTGTTTTTTTAATAACTGGTATTTTCACACAGATCGTATCTGCAATGCCTTCCGATGATATAAAGTCGGAGATCCAAAATAAAAAGGTAATTAATGCAACAGCTACTGCTTATGCTCCAGGGCCTCATGATAATGGGAAATGGGGTAATTTAACTCACATTGGTACGCAAGTTAGACCAGGAGTAATAGCAGTTGATCCTAATATAATTCCCTTAGGAACTAAACTGTATATAGAATTCTCAAATGAAAAAGGCATGTATGGTGTTGCAGAAGATACTGGTGGGGCTATAAAGGGCAACCGAATAGATATAGCTATGTGGACTGTATCCGAGGCATTGGATTTTGGTATGCAGAAAGTAAAGGTCTATATAATTGAATAAAATAGGAGGTGTCCTTAGGAGACACCTCCTGTTTTATTGGTAAATTACGCTAAAAGTTTTTTAATTACATAAAAAACGGTAGATTTGAATAGTTTAAATATGTTATTATATTTGGAAATACATTAATAGAAGGAGCCAGAAAAATGTTTACAGACAAATTTGGTGCGGAAGGACTTACCTTTGATGATGTACTCTTAGTACCTGCAAAATCGAATGTACTTCCGAAGGACGTGGAGGTTTCCACCCAGTTGACCAAAAATATCAAACTCAATATTCCTATAATTAGTTCCGGTATGGATACTGTAACTGAGGCACGAATGGCAATTGCTATGGCTAGAGAAGGCGGAATTGGCGTAATACATAAGAATATGTCCATTGAGCGCCAAGCAAATGAAATTGACAAGGTAAAACGGTCTGAGCACGGTATCATTGTTGATCCAATTTTCTTGTCGCCTGATAATACACTTCAAGATGCTCATGATTTAATGGAAAAGTATCACATTTCCGGTGTGCCAGTAACAGAAAGGAATAAGCTAGTTGGAATTATTACCAATCGTGATCTAAGGTTTGAAAGTGACCTGACAAGATCAATATGTGAATGTATGACTAGTGAGCATCTTATTACTGCACCTGTTGGTACTTCATTGGAAGATGCCAAGGAACTTTTGCGGAAACATCGCATCGAAAAATTACCACTGGTTGATGAAAATGGCTACTTAAAAGGTTTAATAACGATAAAAGATATTGAAAAGGCCCAAAAGTATCCAAACTCGGCTAAGGATGGCAAGGGGAGATTATTGGTAGCCGCAGCAGTTGGTGTTGGCTCTGATATGGTTGATAGAGTAGATGGAATTGTAGCAGCGAAGGTTGATGTAATTGTTATTGATACTGCTCACGGGCATTCACGCGGAGTGCTTGAAGCTGTTAAGGCAATTAAAAAAGCCTATCCGCAAGTTGAACTGATTGCAGGTAACGTAGCAACCGCAGACGCGACTAGAGATCTAATTGAAGCGGGGGCAGATTGTGTTAAGGTTGGTATTGGGCCGGGGTCTATTTGTACAACCCGGGTAATAGCTGGTATCGGTGTTCCCCAAATTACTGCAGTTTATAACTGTGCAAGAGCTGCCCGTGACTATGATATACCAATAATCGCAGATGGCGGAATCAAGTATTCGGGTGATGTGGTAAAAGCACTCGCCGCAGGAGCCAAGGTTGTTATGATTGGTAACTTACTGGCTGGAACAGAAGAAAGCCCTGGCGAGACAGTAATTTACCAGGGACGGAGCTACAAAGTTTACCGTGGCATGGGGTCATTAGGTGCAATGGCTCAGGGCAGCAAAGATCGTTATTTCCAAGAAAACATGGACAAACTGGTTCCGGAGGGTATTGAGGGACGTGTTCCTTATAAAGGGGCAGTTGCGGAAACAGTATTCCAAATAATCGGCGGATTACGGGCTGGTATGGGGTATTGTGGCGTAGCTAATATTGAAGAGCTAATTACTAAAACGAAATTCATCCGTATTACAGGTGCCGGCTTGAAAGAAAGCCATCCTCATGATATTAATATTACTAAAGAATCACCTAACTATAGTTTATAAACGCAAAACCGCCCTTACTGGGCGGTTTAATTTCTGTCTACCAGGGCGGAGGGGTATAGAGATTTACTACGCGAAATTCAAATCCATGCTGTTTTAAATAGTTGATTATGTGTGGTAAGGCTTTTACGGTTTCAGAATGTCCCCGGCCGTCATGCATAAGTATTATCGCATGGCTCCATAAGAATTTATTATTCATCTGGTAGACAATATTTTGAAAAATTTGATCAGAACGAGCTGATGAAGCATCTCCTGAGCTAATATTCCAACCCACTTCGATATATCCTTCTTTTTCGAGCAAATCCCAATAGTGCCGATTAAAACTGCCGGCAGATCCTCCGGGAGCACGGGTTATAAGCGGGCGCACACCAATAATGTTTTTGATTACGTCGTCGGTTCGGTGTAATTGCGCAGTATAAGCTTCTGGAGACTGATATAGTTCACGATAAATATGATTATAGGAGTGATTCCCAATAGCGTGTCCTGCTAGGTAAATCTGTTTTAGCAACTCAGGATATTTTTCAGCTTGGTTTCCGGTTATAAAGAAAGTCGCTTTGACCTTATTTTTTCTAAGTAATTCAAGGACTACAGGAGTGTTTTCTGGATCGGGGCCATCATCAAAAGTTAAATATACTGCCTTTTTACCATAATAAGGCTGATAATTAGGGAGTGAAGTCGGTAGTTGTTTTTCGCGGCGTTCTGCCAAACTTAGCGAGTCATATACGGGCATGTTGCTCGGCGGTGCCGGATCATAGTTATCGCTTAGAATATATGATTTTGGAAGGGCTTCTTTGACAATGACATTCGCCGGTGCAAATTTTTGTTGAGTATCAATACTATGACTGCTTACGCCCCAAAAGGCTAATGTTATAATCTGCGATAATAATAGTACTAATAACAGAATGAAAAATAAATTACATATTATATGGAACGTTTTAGAGCTTACCAAAGCAGTCTACCCCTATGCTATATTATGACTAGTATGTATTTCGCTGCTTGTACCGGTATTCCTGCGTGTAAATTCATTAAGGCATTGGAATACTAGTTGTGAAAGGAGCGATATATTGTGCGGCATTATATCATTAAGCCAATTATTGTTATAATAATTATATGTCTATTTACTACATCTGGTTGCGCTTTTTTAGGTTTACCACAAACAGACAATTTAGACAATTTAAACCTAATATCAGCGACGCAGGTTTTTGATATAAACGGACAACTGGTATCCAAACTGTTCGAAGAGAATCGAATTGTTGTATCAATTAATAGCATATCACCCTATGTTCAACAGGCTATAATTGCAAACGAAGATACTCGGTTTTATAATCACTTAGGTATAGATCCTATAGGAATCCTACGCGCAATATTTGTTAATATTCGAACTGGTAGCATTGCTGAAGGGGGAAGCACTCTGACTCAGCAGCTTGCGAAAAATATGTTTCTGACTCAAGAAAGAACGTTTACACGCAAAATAAAAGAGGCTGTATTAGCTGTAATTATTGAACGTAAGTTTTCAAAGCAAGAAATTCTACAAGCATATCTTAATCAAGTTTATTTTGGAGAAGGTGCTTATGGCATTGAAGCTGCTGCTCAAGTTTATTTTGGGAAACATTCAAGTCAATTATCTTTAGGTGAAAGCGCCCTGCTCGCAGGGTTACCGCGTGGCCCCAATATTTATTCTCCCTATAATGACTTGAAAGCAGCTACGGATAGAAGAAATATGGTATTATCAGGTATGGTAAATGAGGGATATATTACAAGAGCGCAGGCTGAGAATGCAAAACAGGAGCCTATTGCTTTGACTGGTAAAAAGAAGCGCGCTGTACAAGCATCATATTTTTTAGATTATATCGCTAATGAACTGGTTGGAAAATATGGAGCTAATAGAGTTTATAAAGGTGGATTGAGGGTTTACACTACTTTGGATATAAAAACTCAGCAAGCCGCCGAAGCGGTCCTTGGACAATTTCAAGGCGCAGTAATCGCTATTGACCCAAGGAATGGGCATGTGAGAGCCATGGTTGGCGGTAGAAATTATGAAGAGAGCCAGATAAACAGAGTGGTTGCGGAAGTTCGTCAGCCTGGATCTGCCTTTAAGCCGTTCGTTTATGCCGTTGCTCTTAACCAGGGGTTGGCGGCCAATTCCATTATAGTTGATGAGCCAATAAATATTTCTGGTTATTCTCCGCAAAATTACGACAAAAAGCATCGTGGTCCTATGACAATGAAAAAGGCTTTGCGATGGTCTGTTAACGTAGCAGCTGTGAAGTTGGGTCAGCAGGTAGGAATTGATCAGGTTTTAAGCTTGGCGCAAAATATGGGTATTACAACAATAGTGCCGCAAGATAATAATTTAGCTACATCATTAGGCGGTTTAACCAATGGTGTTAATTTGCTAGAGCTTTCTACAGCTTATACGGCTTTTGCTAATGGAGGTATTATTTCTCGCCCGTTATCTATATTAAAAGTGTTAGATGAGAATGGTCAGGTTTTGGAAGAAAATCATCCTGTCCAATATTCTGTTCTCAGCCCTGAAGTGGCATATATACTGACTGACATGCTAAAGGGGGTTATTGAGGACGGAACAGGTACCCCGGCTGCTCTTGGACGCGAAGCGGCTGGTAAGACAGGTACAAGCGATAATTATGAAACGGCTTGGTTTATAGGGTATACTCCTGAACTTTTAGTTGGTATTTATATTGGTAATGATAATCGACAGCCAGTTGGAATATCTGGTACTGGCGTAGCTGGTCTATGGGGTAAAATGATGGTCAAAAGTATTGAAGGCACTCAACCTACCGAATTTGCTGTTCCGCCAAATGTCGTAAAGGGAATTCCTGTGTGTACCGATTCAGGTAAACGGGCAACAGCAGGTTGCCCAGATACGGAATACAGCGCTTTTATAAAAGGTACTGAACCATGGGCCTCAGATTATCGTATGTGGCCGAAAGAAGAACGTAAACAGCAAAATAATACCCAAGAAACACGCGAAACTAAGCCAAGATGGAAGTTCCCCATACGGTTGCCGGGCTTTTAATAATATGATAAAATACTAAATAGGTAATTTTTGAAAATAGTGCAGGTAAAGTATGTTTTTGTATTAGGAGAGCAAAACAGTGCATAAACGAGTAGCCGTCTTAGATGTAATGATTGACGCTGTTACAATGACTGAAGCCGTTGATATTTTAGATAGCTATGTTTCACAGTCAAAGCCGCATTTAGTTGCCACGGCCAATGCCGAAATGGTTATGATGGCTCAAAATGATAAAGAACTTGCCAACATATTAAATAAGGCCGACTTGGTAGTTCCTGATGGGGCTGGAGTCGTTTGGGCTGCCCGTTTCAAAGGTTTTGAAGTTCCTGAACGGGTTGCTGGGGTCGATTTGGTACAGAACTTTCTTGTTAGATCGGTTCAAAAAAATTATCGAATTTTTTTATTCGGCGGTGCCCCTGGGGTTGCGGAAAAAGCTAAGGCAGCAGCGAAAAGCCGGTATCCCGGTGTACAGATTGTTGGAACTCGAAATGGTTTTTTTACAGAAGAAACAGAGAAAGATATAATTGATGAAATTAATGCATCAGGTGCAAACGTTCTGCTTGTTGCACTGGGTGTACCTAAACAGGAAAAGTGGCTTTCTAGAAATCTAGAGAAACTGAGTGTTTCATTAGCGATTGGTGTTGGTGGAACTTTAGATGTAATGGCTGGCGCTGTAAAAAGAGCTCCACTTTGGATGCAGCGGGCAAATTTGGAGTGGCTTTTCCGGCTTACTCTGCAGCCGCAGCGAGTGTTAAGAATGATAGCGCTACCGCACTTTGTGCTCAAGGTAATCACACAAAAAACATAGACAAAAGTAAACTTGGTATATTATAATGAGTTAGAAATGCGAAGGGCACGTCTAGAAGCCCTTTTGTTTTTGACAGGATGCTCGTAGGAGGATGGTAAATGGTTAAAACTCCTATCGTTAAGGAAGGATATAGATATATTGCAGTTTTGGCGCTTATTACTTTAGTTGTTGCGTTAACTGTAAATCCTTATTGGAGTATTATTCCCGGAGTATTATTAATTTTTATCACGTTTTTTTTTCGTAATCCAGAGCGGAAAATTCCTGATGATGATTTGCTAGTTATGTCGCCAGCGGATGGTAAAGTAATGGGTGTATGCGAAGTGTATGATGATGAATTTCTTAATGAAATAGGCACAAAAGTGACTATTTTTCTATCGGTATTTAACGTACACGTTAATCGCAGTCCTATTGCTGGTGAAGTTAAATATCAACAGTATACATGCGGTCGGTTTCGTCCTGCCTATAAAGAAACTGCTGGGTGTGAGAACGAACGCCATTCGATTGGGCTTGAGAATGAACATATGCGAGTTTTAGTTACGCAGATTGCTGGTATTCTTGCGCGTAGAATTGTGTCCTGGGTTACGCTAGGAAGCGTACTAGCCAAAGGTGAACGGTATGGACTTATAAAGTTTGGCTCTTGTACTGAAGTCATTGTCCCGAAGACAGTAGAAATACTGGTAAAGAAAGGTGATAAGGTGAAAGGTGGAGAGACGGTTATAGGGAGGTTGTCACAGTGAGACGTGTAATTCCAAATGCACTAACGTCTTTAAACCTTGTTTTGGGCGTTTTCTCGATAATTGCAACATTTAACGGTAACTTTACCGCGGCGGCCTTATTTATTGTTGCGGCTATGGTAGCAGATGGCACAGATGGTCGGGTGGCGCGCTATTTTAAAGTTAGTAGTGAATTTGGCAAAGAGCTTGATTCATTATGCGATTTGGTTTCCTTTGGTGTTGCTCCGGCTTTGCTTGCTTATGCATTTTTGCTTAAGGATTTCGATGAAGTCGGTTATATCGTTGCGGCTATTTTTGCAACATGTGGTGCGCTGCGTCTAGCTAGATTTAATGTAAATACAGGGGTAGTTAAAGGCTATTTCATGGGTTTGCCTATCCCGGCAGCCGGATGCGTAGTAGCTACTTTTGTAATGCTTGGACATAAACCGCCGGGTTGGTGGTTTCCTATTATGGTGATCGTTTTTGCATATTTAATGGTTAGCACAGTGAAATATCCAGATTTTAAGGGCAAAGGTGACAAGCTTAGAATAATTCCGGTTATAATCACTATTTTTGTTGGTGTATATATACTTTTCATTGATCATAGCGCTTATTTATTTGCCATATTCTTCTCATATGCATTGTTAGGTATTTTAAATACTATTTTTGGTTTATTTAGTCAGCGCCCTAATGATAATTAAACCTGATAGCATTTTATTTGATCTTTTGTATGGCATAATATTCTAATCGTAAGCTATCTGGCATATTATGATTGGTAATGATGAGTTCCCGTCTGCATATAAAAACAAGGAAGACCTTGGCTGATAGGATTTTTCTAAAGGAGCAGAATCCATGAATTATGTTTTTGACTACATAATGATACCAATGCAACTCATTATTGTGTTTTTTACATTATACTATTTTGTTATTGCTATTTTTGGCATGTGGAGAAGAAAAGAAGACAAAATATTAACTCCCAAGAAGAGTTTTGCTATTATTGTAGCAGCTCACAACGAAGAAAACGTTATCTCACAATTAGTAGAGAACCTTCACGTACTAAAATATCCGAGAGAACTATATGATATTTATGTAGTTGCTGATAACTGCAAGGATAATACTGCTCAACTGGCTCGTAACGCTGGGGCTATAGTATATGAACGATTTAATCTAAATCAGCGCGGAAAAGGATATGCTATGGAATGGATGTTTGCTAAACTTTTCCGGCTCAAACGCAAATATGATGCAGTAGTTGTTTTTGATGCTGATAACCTTGTCCACCCTGATTTTTTATTAGAAATGAATAACCGACTATGTAAGGGTGAAAAATTAATTCAGGGTTATTTAAATGCTAAGAACCCGCACGATACTTGGATAGCTGGAACATTTGCCATTTCCTTCTGGGTCGTTAATCATATATGGCACCTTGCTAAGTACAACTTAGGTCTATCTAGTGTGCTTGGCGGAACTGGAATGTGTATATCAACTGATATTTTACAAAAGTTTGGCTGGGGTGCGACTTGTTTAACAGAAGATATGGAATTTACTATGAAAGTATTATTAATAGGAATTCGTACCACATGGGCACATGATGCTATTGTGTACGATGAAAAACCTTTGACATTTAAGCAGTCTTGGAAACAGAGAAAACGTTGGGCCCAGGGGCATTTTGATATTGCTGGACGTTATATACCAAAAATGTTGGCTGAGGGCTTTAAACGTCGTGATATTAGAATATTAGACGGAGTTTTGCATTTACTGCAACCGCATTTTCTAATTTTGTCGACAACTTTTGTTTTATTAAGTTACGTATACCATATTACACCATTTTATACTAATATTTTGTATTCAGTTTTGCCTATTGAGGTTTGGACGATTATTGCTATTGGCCAGTATGTTTTCCCGCTTATTGTCTTAGCTAAGATTAGAGCTCAATGGAAATCGTGGTTCTATGTAATATTTTATCCGTTATTTGTCTATAGTTGGATACCAATTACATTTTTAGGGTTTATACATCGTCATGATCGGGAATGGAGTCATACCGAACATACTCGCGGATTAAGCTACCATGATGTATTAGTACCAGAGTCTAATCAATTTCCAAAAGAGAACTTTATTGGAAAACAGGCTATCAAGTAGTCTCAAAATTTAAGCCATAATAAGTGAGGTGAGTATCCAACTCACCTCTTTTTGTCAGTCACTTTTCTTACATGTATTATTATGTATACTTTTTGTGTAGATGTTGACCATATTATCAAGGAGGAAACCAAATGTTTGAGCTTACGATATTAGTTGATTTTGAAGCAGCCCATTTTATCAAGGATTATCCGGGTAAATGCAGTCGTCTTCATGGCCATAACTGGAAGGTGGAAGTGGCAGTTTGCGGAAATAAACTTAACCAATTGGGGATGTTGATTGATTTTCATGATCTCAAAGCTGAAGTTAAGCATGTAATCGATACACTTGACCATCGTTATCTCAATGAACTTGAGCCGTTTAAATTAACAAACCCCACAGCAGAAAACATTGCAAAGTATATCTATGAACAAATTATAAATCGGCCAACCTTTGTAGAAACTGAAGTTCGCGTTTTATTTGTAAAGGTAAGGGAATCAGCCCATTCAGCAGTGGCTTATTCTGAGGTGAGATAATGTCTGCAGATGCAAATATTATCGAGATTTTTTCGTCCATTCAGGGTGAAGGTAAATATGTTGGCTGTAGGCAAGTATTTGTTCGATTCGCTGGCTGTAACGCAACATGTAAATACTGTGATACTATGACTAGTAGAAAATCTTCCGTAACAAAAGCACAGATTGAGGAAAGTCCCGGTTCTCGACGTTTTATGAGCGTTGATAATCCTATAGAACCATTACAACTCTT
Organism: Veillonellaceae bacterium; assembly: GCA_012523975.1. Lineage (NCBI taxonomy): Bacteria > Bacillati > Bacillota > Negativicutes > Veillonellales > Veillonellaceae > Veillonellaceae bacterium. Next base: position 115,678 of record JAAYSF010000065.1, on the reverse strand, counting down.
GGGGTATATCACTAACCTGTATGATCACAAACATCACTCGGTGAGTTTTACGGGCGGTGAGCCTCTATGCCATTCAACAGCGTTGTCCTTATTCTTGCCTATGTTTAGAGGTATTAAGTATTTAGAAACTAATGGTACACTGCCCGATGAATTAGAAAAAGTATTGCCGCATATTGATATAATCAGTATGGATATAAAACTGCCTAGTGTAGCTGGAAAGAATTATTGGGAAGAACATCGGAATTTTCTGCGAATAGCAAAACAACGGGAGGTATTTGTAAAGATAGTCATTAGCGGGGAAACCAATGACGCTGAGTTTGATACTGCAATCCAACTGATTGCAGAAATTGATAATAATATACCAGTTATCTTACAGCCTGTTACACCGATTAATAGCTGTAAAAGTGTGGCCCCTGAGAGAGTGCTATTTTTGCATGATAAGGCTTCTGTACAACTGAATGACTTAAGAGTAATACCACAAACTCATAAATACATAGGGCAGATGTAAATATTAAATATCTAGGGGGGATAGTTTGCGGATATTATTAACCAATGATGATGGTATTAATGCACCTGGTATAAGAGCTTTATGGACTGAATTAGCTACAATTGCAGAAGTTGTGGTAGTTGCTCCTGATAGTGAAAGAAGTGCAACTAGCCAAGCAATAACTGTTCATCATCCTATTAGGGTTGATCGACATTGTATTGAAAATCCTAATATTTGCGGATGGCGGATAGGCGGTACACCCACAGATTGTGTTAAAATTGCAATTGAATCGTTGCTTGATAAACGTCCTGATATTGTTGTGTCGGGTATAAATCAAGGTCCGAATTTAGGGACTGACGTGTTATATTCAGGAACTGTAAGTGCCGCGATTGAAGCTGCATTACATGGAATATCAGCAATAGCTGTCTCGCTTGATTCATGGGGAGATTCAGATTTTCAGCCAGCCGCCTGCTTTACAAAAAAACTAGTAGGTTATGTAGAAAATAATTCATTACCGCCAGACACTCTGCTTAACGTTAATGTTCCTGCAGCGAAAGAAAAAATTAATGGAGTTCAAATCACAAAACTAGGTATACGCCAGTATGATAATACTTTTGATAAACGGACTGATCCGCGCGGACGCAGCTATTACTGGATGGCTGGTAAGGTCGTTGATTCAAACAATGACGAAGATACTGATATAGCGGCAATAAAACGAGGAATGATTTCTGTAACTCCTGTTCATTTTGATCTAACCAATTATGCGATTATGAATATGCTTGAAGGTTGGAAAATTAGCTACTAGAAACCTAAATGTTTCTAGTAGCTTTTTTTGTTTGGTATATTTCGATGAATTCTGCATAAATTTACAGTAAAACTCCTGAGGAGGGAATTATATGACTAAAATTACAAGACGAGCACGTTTAACCCCCAAACGGCAACCAGAGAATACAGGAGTCGTAATACTCATATTTAAAGGAGTTTTTGCAAGTTTACTTGTATCTATAGCGTGTGTTATGTTTCTTTCAATAATAAGCCTTGTAACTGAAAATACATTGATAGACAAATACATGCAATATATAATGGTAGGGGTGACCATGATAAGTATATTCGTCGGCAGTGTGTACGCAACTCAGAAGGCTGAATCAAAGGGACTTATAATCGGAATGGCAATCGGAATTATCTATGTACTCTGTTCGATAGGAATAGGGCTTGAACTTAGTCATGAGCCGATAGTATTTTGGGGATTAGTTAATAAATGTATCGCTGGACTAGCAGCGGGCGCTCTTGGAGGATTAGTCGGTGTAAATTTATAGAATTGCGCAAAAGGCGAGACCTACGAGGTCTCGTTTTTCATTTTATAAATACCTAGAATTATGGACAATTTAATGTTAGAAGTACAAAAGCTAACTTAACTAAGCAGGACTATTTCCCATATAAAGCGAAATATATTAACTTTATCCAAAACAAAATTTATGATAGGGTGATGTAATGATTAAGATTGCTATTATTGGTGGTACGGGTGTTTATGATCCGAACATTCTTAATAATATTTATCAAGAAGAAATCGTAACGCCATACGGCGATGTTAAATTTAAGGTGGGTGAGTATGCTGGTGCTAAGGTCGCATTTATTCCCCGACACGGAAGTGCTCATGCTATTCCACCTCATCTTATAAATTATCGAGCCAATATTTGGGCAATGAAGAAAGTAGGAGTCAAGCGTATCATTGCAACAACCGCAGTTGGATCTTTGAATTTAGCTATGAAGCCCGGGGACTTTGTTTTGGTAGATCAGTTTTTGGACTTTACAAAGAGTCGGGTTAATACTTTTTATGATGGAGGGGCACGAGGTGTCGTGCATGTAGATTTAACAAATCCGTATTGCCCTACTTTGCGGGACAAAATACAAATAGCTGCTCAAAAGGCTAATATCAACATTCATTCAAATGGTACATATGTTTGTACTGAAGGTCCGAGGTTTGAAACAGCGGCCGAGATAAAAATGTTTGCCCAAATAGGTGGCGATTTAGTAGGAATGACCAATGTACCGGAGGCCGTATTAGCACGTGAGGCGGAAATGTGTTATGCAACTGTATCAATGGTAACTAATTTTGGGGCAGGAATATCAGCAACTTCACTGACCCATAGTGAAGTTGTTGATACTATGAAAGCAAACACTAATAATATCAAAAAGTTAATTATGACTGCCATAGAAGAATTTTCCGTCGATATAGAAGCAAGCTGCTCTTGCCATAATGCTCTGGCCGAATATGGTGGATTCAAACTTTAAGGGGTGGTTTAGATGCAAGCTATTAAATGGGACGGGACTTATTTGACTCTTCTGAACCAAACTCTTTTACCTAATCGCGTCGAATATATCAAATGTAACAATTACCAGGTTGTAGCCGACGCAATTAGACGGCTTGAAGTGCGCGGTGCACCCGCGATAGGTGCTGCGGCTGCCTTTGCTTTTGTTCTAGGTGCTCGTCAAGCTGCAAATAAGCAAGAAGAGTTTTGGAACAAAGTATTGGATGTTGCTCATGAACTTAAGTTGACGCGGCCTACCGCCGTAAACTTATTCTGGGCAGTAGACCGTATGTTAGGAGTTGTACATGCAAGTAAACATCAAGGTATGGAGATCGAAGAGACCATAGCTCGACTTGAACAAGAAGCTGTTGATATCTTTGATGAAGATAAAAGAATCAACTTGAAAATTTCAAAATATGGAGCGCAATTATTTTCACAAACAGAACCGATAACTGTTTTAACGCACTGCAATGCTGGTGCGCTTGCCACTGCAGCTCAAGGAACTGCCCTTGGTATCATTCGTGAGGCTTGGGTAAATGGGAAGATTAGTGGTGTATTTGCCGATGAAACTAGACCGTTGCTTCAAGGAGCTCGGCTAACTGCTTGGGAGCTTTCGCAAGAAAAAATACCTGTTACGATAATAACTGACAATATGGCCGGGTGGGTTATGAAAAAGGGACTAGTGCAGGCTGTCATAGTCGGAGCTGACCGCATAACTTTAAATGGTGATGTAGCTAACAAAATTGGTACTTATAGTGTCGCAGTGCTTGCAAAAGAGCATGGTATCCCCTTTTATGTGGCAGCTCCAACTTCAACTTTCGACTTTTCCATGGCAAGCGGTGACGAGATCCCTATCGAGGAGCGAGATCCAAGTGAAGTTACTAGTTTCGCCGGCTGCTGTGTTGCACCTGAAGGCGTAAAAGTGTTTAATCCAGCGTTTGATGTCACTCCCAATACGTTAGTTTCGGCGATCATTACTGAGTTTGGCGTAATGAAACAGCCGTTTAATATAGCCATTACTAAGCTTAAGGACTTGAAAGGCGGTATTTAATTTGGAATCAATAGTTCGTGATATGAACTTAGCACCGCAAGGCCACGATAAAATTAATTGGGTGCGGGAGTTTATGCCTGTTCTTAATATATTAAATGATGAATTATCTGAAACCAAGCCATTCACAGGGAAAAATATTGTTGTTACCATGCATTTGGAGGCGAAAACCGCCTATTTAGCACTGGTCTTAAAAAATGCGGGTGCAAATGTAGCCGTCACAGGTAGCAATCCTTTATCAACACAGGATGATGTGGCCGCTGCTTTAGCAGATCTTGGTGTAAAGGTATTTGCGTGGTATGGTGCTACTGAAACCGAATATAACAATTTCCTTCATAAGGCACTGGATACAAAGCCTGATATAATTATTGACGATGGCGGTGACTTAGTCTCATTGTTGCATAATGAGAGAACAGAATTACTTAAGGGTATATTAGGGGGATCTGAGGAAACAACAACTGGAGTAATTCGGCTCAAGACTCTTGCAGCTCAGCGAAAACTGAAGTTTCCCATGATTTCAGTAAATGATGCTTATTGCAAGTATCTATTTGATAATAGATACGGCACTGGACAATCTACTTGGGATGGAATTATGCGGACAACAAATCTAACGGTAACCGGAAAAACAGTGGTAGTGGCCGGCTATGGCTGGTGTGGTAAAGGGGTCGCAATGCGTGCGAAAGGCCTAGGGGCAAATGTGATTGTCACTGAAATAGACCCTATAAAAGCTATAGAGGCTGTATTCGACGGTTTCAAGGTTATGCCGATGGAAGAAGCAGCAGAACATGGTGATATTTTTGTAACATTGACTGGCTGTAAAGATGTAATTGAAGGACGGCACTTTGCAAAAATGAAATCAGGTGCGATAATGGCAAATGCCGGGCATTTTGATGTTGAAATTAATAAGAAACAGCTGGCAGATTGTGCGAAATCGCAGCGTAGGGTCCGAAAAAATATCGAAGAATTTGTGATGCCCGACGATCGCAAAATCTATCTTCTGGCAGAGGGACGACTAGTAAATCTTGCGGCTGGTGATGGTCACCCAACGGAAATTATGGATCTGTCATTTGCTATGCAGGCCCTTGCTGCACTTTATATTCTTAACCATCACAAAGAAATGGCAAACGACGTTTTTACCTTGCCGCATGAGCTAAACGAACGAGTTGCATCCTTAAAACTTCAGTCAATAGGTATCAGAATCGATACCTTAACAGACGAGCAAAAAGAGTACATTGGCTTAGTGTAACTCTGTAAAGGAGAGGTTGTTTTGGATACTGCTATGGAAGCTCGTTCAGGTATTCTCAAGATTGGTTGTGCCTTACTAGATAAAAAATTAGTGGCGGGTACTTGGGGAAACGTTAGCGCGCGAGTGCCTGGAACGGGTACAATAGCCGTAACCCCGTCAGGAAGAAATTATCGTGATCTTCAAGAAACAGATATAGTTCTAACAGATATAGATGGCAATGTTATTGATGGAGGTCTTAAGCCTTCATCAGAATTACAAATGCACTTGGCCATATATAGAGCCCGTACTGATATTATGGCAATAATCCATACTCACAGTATTTTTGCTAGCAGTTGTGCCGTTGCAAATAAGTCTATTCCGCCAATTATTGAAGATTTGGTACAAGTAATTGGGGGCAGTGTAGATGTAGCAAAATATGCTTTGCCTGGCACGAATGAATTGGCGGAAAATGTTGTAGCGGCACTCGGGCATAAAGGTGCAGCTCTATTGGCTAACCATGGTGTTGTTTGTTGTGGTGCAAATTTAAGGGAAGCTTTATTAGCCTGTGAATTGGTAGAGCGGGCGGCGCAGATATTTATTTATGCTAGCCAAATAGGCGGAGCAATTGATCTTAGTACTAATGATATAGAAACAATGCATAATTTTTATTTGCAGCATTACCGGAAGCGTCAGAAAGGAGGATTAATATGACTAAAACCTTACTAAAAAACGCTGACATACTTAGGGATAACTATATGGTTGAAAAAGGTGATATTTTCATTGAAGGCAGTATTATCACTGCAGTCGGAAATATATCTGAAGACTGCAAACCAGACAAGGTTATTGACTGCAGCGGTAAATTGGCAATACCGGGCTTAGTTAACACCCATACTCATGCAGCTATGACACTCTTCCGCAGTTTTGCTGATGATATGCTTTTGATGGACTGGCTTCAAAACAAAATATGGCCGGCAGAAGCCAAGTTAACAGCAGATGATGTGTATTGGGGCAGTATGTTAGCAATTGCGGAAATGCTAAAGTCTGGTACTACTGCATTTGCCGATATGTATATTTTCATGCCAGAGGTGGCGAAAGCAGTTGCAGAGAGCGGTATCCGGGCCGTTTTGGCGCGTGGTATAGCTGGTGTTTCACCGACGGCTGAAGCTGCATTGAAAGAAAGTGAAGACTTTTTTACCCAGTATAATAATGCAGCTGACGGACGGATAAAAGTTATGCTAGGGCCGCATGCTCCATACACTTGTCCGCCGGATTATTTGAGAAAGGTCGTTTCATTGGCACACCGTCTAGGCGCTGAAATACATATACATTTAGCAGAGACTGCCGATGAAGTAAAAAACTGTGAGCAACAGTATAAAGTGTCTCCAATTAAATTAATGGATCAACTAGGCATATTAGACTGTGGTGTGCTAGCAGCACATTGCGTTCATGTTACAGAAGATGATATAAATATTATGAAGACTAAAAATGTACGTGTTGCTCACAATCCCGGCAGCAATATGAAACTGGCAAGTGGTATTGCGCCGGTTCCCAAAATGCTTAAAGCGGGATTGTCAGTGGGATTAGGTACTGATGGGGCAGCCAGCAACAATAATCTGGATATGTTTGAAGAACTTCGGCTTGCGGCAACGCTTCATAAGGTGAATACCTTTGATCCGCTAGTCGTGCCTGCTATTGAGGCCGTGAAAATGGCTACCAGCAATGGGGCGCGAGTTCTAGGGATTGGGGATATCACTGGCGCTCTTTCAGTTGGCCTCAAGGCTGATATAGTATTGCTTGATATGAGTGGATTGCATTGGTGCCCATGCTATGATTTGCTATCGTTATTAACATATTCAGCAGGACTAAGCGATGTAGATACTGTCCTTGTTGATGGGAATGTACTAATGGAAAACCGTAAACTAACAACTATAGATGAGGAACAGTTAAAATATGAAGTGCAGACAAGAGGCTTAAGACTGACAAATTTTTAGCTAAAATCTAGTTACAACGAAAAAATCACATTTTTTACAAGGAGTCTATCCCCTAAAAGAGAATTATATAATATCAAGCTGGTTTATATGAAACCTCCTAATTAAAACTAAATTATGACTTAACGGGGGGATGACATGCGCGCATTGAACTTTTACTCATCTAATTATCACAATCAACTTGTGTGTCGTCGTAAGACTTGTACAATCCGTCGGGGTGACAAATCAGAAAAATATCAGGAAGGCGATATTGTATGGGTTACGGTTGGTAAGAGGTTTGCCCAAAGGAAGAAAATATTCACTGCTGTTATCGATAGGGTATTAGTTAAACAAGTTTCTCAGCTTACTAAAGAGGATTTACAAGGCGAGAACCCAGATATTACTAATATTGATGATTTAGTGGTTTTCCTAAAATCTATATATGAGAAAACTTTTACGCCGACTGATCTAGTAACGGTCGTCTATTTCTCGGAGATTATTGAATAGGAAGCCAATCTATATCTATATTTATCCTAGAAGGAGTGTTTGCTATGTCTGAAAAACTAGTTCCAGTAGGTATTTCTGCCCGTCACGTACATGTATCACGTGAACATCTTGATATTCTATATGGTAAAGATTATCAACTCACTGTTAAGAAAGACTTATCCCAACCTGGACAATTTGCTAGTAATGAAACAGTAGATTTAGTCACTGAAAAGAGTACATTTAAAAATGTGCGAATTTTAGGCCCAGAGCGTAAGGAAACCCAGGTAGAATTATCAATGACTGATGCTATGAAATTAAGGTTAAAGGCGCCGGTTCGCGACTCGGGCGATATCAAAGGCTCTCCTGGCCTAACTATCGTAGGACCTCAAGGATCAGTTAAGATTGAAGAAGGCGTTATTGTTGCATGTCGTCATATTCATATGACTCCTGCAGATGCTGAGGCATTCGGTGTAAAGGACAAAGAGATTGTTAAGGTTAAGTGCGAAGGTGAGCGCGCATTAGTATTTGATAAAGTATTAATCCGTGTTAATGATCAGTATAAATTAGAGATGCATGTTGATACAGATGAAGGAAATGCTGCTCTGCTAAGTAACAATGTTACATTAGAATTGGTTAAATAGATATAAAAGGAATACCCGTTATGGACATGGGTATTCCTTTTGTATTCATTTAGCAATTAAAGGAGTTCTTTTTTAGAATTACGAAGTTATCAACTAAAATTAATAATTTAATAAAAATGTAAAAGATAATACTTTCCCCAAATTTTCTAATAATCAAAAGGAATGGGAGGAGATAAGATGCCGAGACCTGTGTTTAATGAGGAAAGATGTAAAGGTTGTGGACTGTGCACTAAGGTTTGTGCAAAAAAGATTGTTGTAATATCTAATAAATTTAACAGTAAAGGCTATCGTCCTGCCAGTTGCTCTGATGAGTCTAAATGTATTGGCTGTTTACTGTGCGCTAAGGCTTGTCCAGACCTTGTGATTGAGATTCATAAATAAACAGTTGGGGGGAGGAAATATCGTGGCAGAAAAGGTATTAATGAAAGGCAATGAGGCCATTGGGGAAGCAGCTATAGTTGCTGGGTGTCGCCATTATTTTGGTTATCCCATTACGCCGCAAACAGAATTGACCGAGTATATGTCGAGACGTATGCCCCAAATTGATGGTGTATTCGTACAAGCTGAAAGTGAAGTTGCAGCTATCAATATGGTATATGGCGCTGCTGGAGCTGGGGCTAGGGTTATGACTTCTTCTTCCAGCCCTGGAATTAGCTTAAAACAAGAAGGGATATCTTATATTGCCGGAGCTGAACTTCCCTGTGTCATCGTAAATATGATGCGAGGGGGACCTGGCCTGGGAAGCATTCAGCCCGCCCAAGGTGATTATTTTCAAGCAACTAAAGGCGGCGGACATGGTGATTATCATAGCATAGTACTCGCACCTAATTCAGTTCAAGAACTTGTTGATATAACGATATTAGCATTTGATTTAGCTGACCAATATCGTAACCCAGTAATAGTTTTAGGAGACGGCGCATTAGGGCAAATGATGGAGCCGGCAGAGTTCACTCCAGCTAAAACTAAAAAAATCGATAAACCTTGGGCCGCTACTGGGCTTAGAGGACGTAATAAACCTAACATTATTAATTCCTTATATCTAAAACCGGAAGCTTTAGAGCAACATAATATCCATTTACAACAAAAATATTCTTTAATAAAAGCGAATGAAATTCGCTATGAAACTATCAGAACTGAAGATGCTGAACTGGTCCTTGTCGCCTATGGGATTACCTCACGCATTGCTAGATCTGCGATGGAAAAAGCGCGCTCGGAAGGAATAAAAGTTGGTCTATTCCGGCCTATATCGTTGTGGCCATTCCCTGAACAGCAGTTGGCAGAGGCCTCAAAAAATGCGTCTGAGCTCTTGACTTTAGAATTGAGTGCTGGTCAAATGATTGAGGATGTTAGATTGGCTGTCGGCGGTGTTAAGCCGGTTCATTTCTATGGACGTACTGGCGGCGTGATGCCTAACCCACAAGAAATTTATCAACAAATTGTAAAAATCATAAATGCTAGGGGGGGCAAATAAAATGACTGAAAAACTATTTGCCAGGCCTAAATCTTTAGCTGATGTATCAACCCATTATTGTCCTGGTTGTCACCATGGTATTATTCATCGTTTAGTTGCAGAGGTTATTGATGAGCTTAACGTGCAAGAAAAAGCAATAGGTGTAGCGCCTGTCGGTTGTTCAGTTTTATGTTACGACTATTTTAATTTTGACATGCTCGAGGCTGCCCATGGAAGGGCGCCTGCCACTGCTACTGGTGTGAAGCGGGTACACCCTGATGCCGTTGTTTTTTCTTATCAAGGAGATGGAGATCTTGCTGCAATCGGAACGGCTGAAATTGTTCATGCTGCTGCACGAGGTGAAAGGATCACTACAGTGTTTGTAAACAACGCTATCTATGGTATGACAGGTGGCCAAATGGCGCCGACTACTCTTGTTGATCAAGTTACTACAACATCGCCTTATGGCCGTAATCCGGATTTCGCTGGCCAACCAATAAAAATGTCTGAATTGCTGGCTACGCTTGATGGGGCAAAATATATTGCGCGAGTAGCAGTAAACAACCCGGCCAATATGACCAGAGCCAAAAAGGCAATTAAACAGGCGTTTGAAATTCAATTAAAAGGTTTAGGATTCTCTCTGGTTGAGGTTTTATCAATATGTCCGACTAACTGGGGTATGAGCCCATTAGAAGCCGTTCAATGGCTGGAGGACAAAATGATTCCGTATTACCCGTTGGGTGTACTCAAATCACCAGAGGAGGTAGCAAAATGACATACGAAATGATCATGTCGGGATTTGGCGGCCAAGGTATTATGCTTATGGGGCAACTAATGACATATGCAGGCATGATTGAAGAAAAGAATGTTTCATGGATACCTTCTTATGGCCCTGAGATGCGCGGAGGAACAGCGTACTGCTCGGTAATAGTATCTGGCGAGCCCATTGGCGCTCCGATGGTATCCGAGCCTAATATTGTAGTAGCTATGAATTTGCCTTCTTTGGACAAATTTGAGCCTGTGCTGCGTCCAGGTGGTACCTTAATAATTAATAGCTCTTTAATTGGAAGAGATGCAAAGAGAACGGACATAAAGGTGTGTAAAATACCGGCTAATGATATTGCTAATGAACTTGGCAATACTAAAGTAACAAATATGGTTGTTTTAGGCGCTATTGTAGCTGCAACATCTGCAGTTGAAATTGATTCCGTCCTGAAAGCCTTTGCCAAAATGTTTGCTAAGAAGCCAAAATTATTGGAGATAAATGAAAAAGCGCTTTATCGCGGGGCGAATTATATTAAGAAAAATTGTTGATAACATAAAAAAACAATGTACCCTTGCAACTGAGGTACATTGTTTTATTATAATACATTTATTGGCAGGATTATTGTCACTATCAGCGAATTACTATAAAAGCTAAATTTAGGGTGGGTAGATCAAATGATAGAAACACTAATTCCTGCAGCAATGTTCAAAGCTGTTATGAGCGTTGTCCAGGGAGCCATAATTGTTATTACTAATGAGGGTAGGATAGTTTATGCATATACTTCCGACCCATCAAGACCTGTATTAAAGCATTGCATAAATCAGGACTTTAAGAGGTGTTTAAATTTTCTGTTTTCTGCTGAAACAGCTAACGCTGTATTTGCAGCTTATTATAGCTGTCAAGAATCAGAAGGCTCACCGGGTGCTTTGAGGATTAAGCATATAACTGTTCATGGCCTTGTAGAATATTTTGAATTGAAATTTGTTCCTATTGCTGAAGACAGTGGCACAGTTGCATTTATTCATAATATCACCGAAAGTGTACTTATTGAAGAAGAATTTACTTCTATGTCAGAACAATACGAGTCGCTTAATCGTGAGCTATGTATCGCTGTATCGAACTTGGACTTTCATCTTATGGACATAGAGCAGGCTCACAAAAAGGTTGCAGCATTATATCGAATTACTTCTATTGTTCAAAGGACTGTAAATGAGCGAGAAGTTCTGGAAGAAATCTTAGATGGTATAACTCGCGAGCTTAATTTTGATAATGTTTCCTTATTGTTGCTAGACGAATACACTAATGAGTTAAGGATAACTGCTTTTCGTGGGCACCTAGATGCTTCAATTAAAGTACCAGTAGGAAAGGGAATTACAGGATCTGCCGTCCAATCACGTGAATTGATTTATGTAGATAATGTTAAAAATGATCCTAGATATATTGATGGTGGAAATAATTGCATAAGTGAAGTGGCAGTACCGTTAATTGTTCAAGATAAGGTTGTTGGCGTTTTAAATATTGATATTAATGACGGCAGGACATTGCAACCTTATTATTTAGACTTGCTAAGATCATTAGCTAGTCAAATTGCCATGACGATTGCTCATGCCAATCATGTTGCCACAGTAGAATTACAAGCTATAACTGATGGGTTGACAGGACTTTATGACTACCGTTACTTTAGAGCTATCTTAGATCAAGAGTTGAAAAGAACTATTAGGTACAATCGTCCGCTATCTTTAATTATGGTAGATATTGATTATTTTAAACACTATAACGATAATAACGGTCACCGGGCTGGAGATGAAGCTTTATGTATTGTAGCATCACTTATTCGTAACTGCTGCCGTGATGTTGATTTTGCCGTTAGATACGGTGGAGAAGAATTTGCGATTTTATTACCTGAGACCAAAATAGGAGAGGCTGAAGTTCTGGCTGAAAGATTACGCAAATCAATTGCTGAACACTATTTTAAAAATGAAGAAACCCAGCCTAACGGAAAATTAACGATTAGCGTTGGAGTTGCCGGCTATCCCCATGACGCTGTTACAGCTCTCGAATTAATTGACCATGCTGATTCAGCTCTATATCAGGCTAAAGTTTTCCGTAATACAATATGCGCCTATAATTAGCTAGCAACTAAGTATTGCCAATACTGATGATTATTCTTAACATATTAAAATAAACTATTGGAAGGATATTCCGATAGTTTATTTTTTTGCACCGTACCAGCTTAGTGCGTCATAACATATTACAGAAGCACTGCACTAAGGGGGGGATAATATGCGGGTCAAAATAAATGGAAAGCAATCCAACAGAAATAAAGTCGGCTTAGCGCTTAGTGGTGGCGGAATAAGAGGAACAGCTCATATCGGTGTTATTAAAGCACTAATAGAAAATAAGATTCCAATTAATTTTATTTCGGGAACTAGTGCTGGTTCAATAGTAGCAGCGATGTATGCATGCGGATATACACCCCGCCAGATGGAAAATATAATTGAGCAAATAGATATTCAAAAATTAATTGATTTGAAAGTTACTATACCAGACTTAATAAAACATGGCGCTAAATGGATGATGAGCGGTATGTTTAGATTTTGGTCAGTCTTGCCTGCAGGCTTGATAAAAGGTGATAAAATTGAGCATTTCTTGGGTCAGTTTTTTAAAAATAGAACAGTCCGTGATACTCAGGTTCCTATTGCAATAACTGCCGTTGATATCAATTCTGCTGACACTGTTTTTTTTACTACACCTATTCCAGGCAGTCGTGCTATTCTAAATGCAAGATATTATCATAATACCTTGCTAACAGAAGCAGTTCGATCAAGTATTTCAATACCAGGCATTTTTTTTCCTAAAAAATATCGTGGGATGACCTTAGTTGATGGAGCAGTAAAGAACAATCTGCCAACCGATATTCTCAAGCATATGGGGGCTGAAATAATAATAGCGGTAGATTTAGGATATGCTGGCCAGGAAACTTATAATATAAAATCAGTAGGCGAAATACTTATTCAATGTATAGAAATAATGGGGAGAGAGGTTACGCTTCTGAAGGCTGAGCAGTATGCCGATGTTATTATTAGGCCAGCTGTTGACGATATCAACTTTAAGGATTTTGTTGTTAAAGCGCCAACTTGTATAAAGCTTGGAGAAAGGGCGACTATAGAGAAACTAAGCGAGATTAGACGATTATTAGATAGATAATTAGAATAGGTGGGGTTATTAATATCCCACCTCAAGTTAACTTTTTATGCTATTGAATGTTATTGATGCAGCCTACTTCCAAAATTTTGTGATCCGCTAGTTACTGCGTAATCACTACTAAATTTGTTTGTATAAGGTGTCTTCTGTCGAGGGTTGTGCTTTTCGTTGCTTTGATTGGCACTATACCAGCGGCGTTCTTGCATAGCATTAAATATTGTCCGCGCATTTTCGTGTTCATCATGCTGCATTCTTTCAAACAATTCGAGAATAGGATTATTCGTCGATTCCATAATTGCTGTATCATATACTTGCGACATGTGTTTTTCTGTCATAAGTACATCTAGCAAAATGTCGCGATCCGACAAACGGTTTTTACTTGTACCCATATATCGTTTAGTGTATACCATGATTTCACCTCGTATTGGTATATTATTGATAGCCTTGCTGCGAATGGTTTAATAAATCCTTAATTGCATTGGCATGGTCGCGTTTATTTTTGGAGATATTAAATAACATTTCTTTTAGCGCTTCATCTTGACATTGATCGGAATAGACATTATATTTTGCGATGCATAGGTTTTCCATTTCTAATGCATCTTGCAGGTAGGACTGCTCTTTTTGTGTTAAGGCCCTATGTACCAAGATTAAAACACCTCCTAAATAGTTTACGCATTTAATAGTATGTGACAATTAGTCAGTAATATCCTAACGTTGAATAAGTTTATATATTAGAAATATTACAGCCACTATGAGTGTGTTTGTTAATAGAGCGGAGGAGGTCGATTCCTAAATTGCTTATAAGGGTGGTGGGGGAGGAATGAATGGAACGCTGCTTTCAATTAAAACATTTTATTCAAAGCATTATTTTTGAATAAATTACCTTGTTCTATGTATCTACGCACCATTTTTTCTGATTTATGACGCGTTTGTTGCATTATGGAGCGCTCGTCAACATCATACTGAGCGGCAGTTGTTGCAAAACCACGTCGTAAACTATGTCCAGCGAAATTATCTGCATTAAAACCAGCAAGCGCGGCATATTTCTTTACTATTAGCGCTACAGATTGATTGCTTAATCGTCTATCTCTAACCTGTTTATATTTATTAACTGGGCGGAATAGAGGGCCTGAATCTAAGAAAGCGCTGTGTATCCAATATTTTAACGCGGTGACTGCACATATATTAGGATCTGAGCTATAAGGAATAGCAACTTGTTCGCCTTGACCTTCCTGATCGCCTTTAGATTTTTCAACGAGAATGATTACTCCTTCCCGAGTGAAAGTTAGGTCTTCAATATCAATTTTGACTAGTTCAGACCGTCGAAAAGCTCCCATGAAACCGGTAAGTAGTAGGGCTTTATCCCGGATTCCAGCAATATCCGTGCTATCAAAGAATGAAACAATATTTTGTAAATCTTCCATTAAGATAGGCGCTTTACCACGTTGCATAGTGCCTTTTTCGCGCTTAATTGCATCAAGTGCATTTCTAACGAGACCGCCACGACATGGATTATCGTCAACATACCCGGCAGCTTTATGATTTTCTGATATCGCGCTTAGCCGTCGAGATATAGTATTAGCTTTGGCATGGTCGGCTAGATCATTAATATAATTAATAATCGTTTCTGGTTCCGCTGGTAACGATTGCAAATTATGGTGTGAGCACCAGTCATAAAAGTCCAACCAGTCTGATTCATATGCACGCAATGTATTATCAGCTTTAGATTTTTGTAAACGCTTTTTACTCTTTATCGAAAGCTTATTGTTGTTTTGAATAAAATTATTTTTGCGTAAAACGAAAGACTTGTCATTGCTACTCATAAATATAGACTCCTATCTCAAATTTTCCTCTCAACTAGTGATAACTATAAATTATCGCTAGTTACAAAGTATACTTTTTTAATAGAATTATACTCTTTTAGCTGGTGTAGATACTTGCGAATGTTCCAGTCGTAAGGTTTTATTTTCATTTAATATCCAGATTATTATACAGATTTGCTTTAGTATTCCACTTTGCTAGATACTCAATCGAATTATCTATTTTCTAGAATCTTCATTTCGTAGTTTATTGTGTCTATAAAAATAACTGTGTTGATGTCGCGCTGCAACATTGTTGAAAATATTGCAGCTTAAAACCGATCCTTTCTACTACTCTACGGATGACCAATGTAGCTTGGCTATAACTTTTGTATACATAATATATATTATCGGACATTGAGCAATCATTCTTTTCCAAATAAAAAAGGCGCAAAACCAACTTGTGACCAGAGACTGTTGTAAACTATTCGTAACGCTGAATCAATCCGGCGTTTAAGGACTTTTTTTTGCTCAGCAAGCGAATTGTAAAATATTTTTTCATATTCATAAGCACTGTTATTGGCGGCTTGACGATAAAATTGCAGTGACCTTTCGATAATGCTCGATAATGTTGAAAGAGTCATATAGAGGTTCATTGCCAATTCAGTTGTATCGTTACTATTTAGCTCAAACTTGTTCTCCAGCCTAATAGTTTCAAATAATGTTTGTATAGCATCTTGTTGAAAATATGTACTTAAATTATTTTTATCAAATGTTTTCTGAAGAATATCTATAAATGCTTCTTGGCAGGTTGAAATCATTTCTAAAAGAGATTTCAATTGCAGAGGGCCACTTTGCAAGCGAAGCATAACTTCTTGTTTTATTGAATTTTCCATTATTAACGCATAACGGCATGTATCCATATAATCACCTCGTTATAGTTAAACAACAGCCCATTTCAATTTGAAATGGGCTGTGAGAGTTCTTAACTGCAGTGTGGCTATTGGTCAGCACGTAGTACGCCGCCCTGACCAAGATGTTCTTTATCCATTTCGCGGATTATTATGGTAACGGCACTGGGTGGACAATTAGCAGATTCAGATATTGCCTCGGTAACTCTTTTTACTAACTCTCTTCTTTGATCGACAGTGCGTCCCTCTAACATATCAATTTGAACTATTGGCATTCAGGTATTGCGCCTCCTTGTTTTGTGGTTATAAAGTTTAAATTCGCCATTTGTATTTAGATTCCTTCATAGCCATATCTTGTTATTATTTTAACCACTATATGAAAAATATAACGGCTCTATCAAGCATTTTGTAGATAAGGCTACTTTGCAATTACATAAATAAAGCTACAAGGAGATATCCGATAATACAGCCTGTGCCGACACCGATAAAGCCAGGCATTAAAAAGCTATGATTAACGATGTATTTTCCAATACGGGTTGTTCCTGAGCGATCAAAACCAATACAAGCTAAGTCGCTTGGGTAAGTTGGCAATACAAAATAGCCATATGCCGCGGGGAAGAACGCTATCATCATCTTAGGATCTACACCAAGGCTAATTCCTAGCGGAGCAATTGCTGCTAGTGCGGCTGCTTGGCTGTTAACTAGTTTTGAAGTTAAAAACAATACGATAGCATATGTCCAAGGGTGACTAACAACAACTCCGGCTAGAGCGGCTTTTAACAGTGTAAAATGGGCTCCAAAAAATGTGTCGGCCATCCAAGCTACGCCAAAGACAGAGATAATAGCGACTGCCCCAGCCTTAAATACTGTACCATTAGAAACATCTCGGGAATCAACTTTGCAAGTGATCAATATTATCGCACCAGCAATCAGCATCAACATCTGGATAACTAAATTCATAGAAAGTGGCTTCATTTTTCCAGGGACTCCAAACGAGGGACGTAATTCGGGAAATGCGCCGAAAGCAACTACTATAGCAATTGCGGCAAAGAAAATCCATGTCGCCCAATAAGCTTCTTTAGGAAATTTTTGGTTTAACAGAGTTTGAGATTCACCATACACATATGACTTTTGTTTAGGATCATTAATTTTTGCTTGAAATTCTTCATCTTTATCGAGATCTTTACCGCGGCGAAGGCTCCAAGCAGCGGCAGCTAGAACACCTAGAAATGAGGCCGGAATAGCAACTGACAACAATTCAATAATTCCGATCGGTTTACCTATGCCATGAGCTGCTCCCAGCATTGATACCATGGAAACAACGGCAACTGACACCGGCGATGCACAAATTCCCATTTGGGCCGATACAGATGCGACTGCCATAGGGCGTTCTGGGCGAATGTTTTGCTTGATTGCGATATCATAAATTATAGGGAACATAGTGTATACAACATGACCAGTACCACATAAGAAAGTCAGTGACCAAGTTGTTATAGGAGCCAGTATAGTTACATAGGCTGGATGCTTGCGGAGAAGACGTTCAGCAAATTGCATCATTACGTTAAGTCCACCAGCCGTTTGCAATACAGAAGCACAGCCGATTACCGCCAGGATGGTTAACATAACATCGATGGGCGGTTTTCCCGGCTGTAAACCAAAAACAAAAGTAAGTATAAAAAGACCAATACCGCCAATTAGACCTAGCCCCATACCTCCGTACCGAGTGCCAAGTAGTAAGCAACCCAATATAACTAAAATTTGCAAAGAAATCATAAAACCTTCCTCCCCTGCTCAAAAAAATTAATACTACCTCCTAATTATATCTAAAGATAATTTGGTAGAACAAATAGTTAAATTAATTTAAGATTTTTTAATTAAAATAAATGAGATTAGGGAGTAAGTTACCGTCACTTACCAGAAAAAGGCATTATTTTCTTGCTAGTGCAGCGATATTTAGATATTGGTCGACCTACTGAGCCGTAATATACATTAACACTTAACAGATCAACCGATGTTAAGTATTTTAAATATTTTCGCATTGATACCTGAGATATGCCAACTATATCAGCCATTGTTTCTGCTGTAAAATCATCGTGGTACTCAGAAATGCATTTACAGACTTTCTGCATAGTTTGTTGATCGAGTCCTTTGGGGAATTCGTTGCTTTTATCCCGGCTATGCTGGTTAAATAAGTGCTTATCAAGTAATGTTTGATCAATATGTGACTGATGTTCGATAAAGTCATGCCTTTGTTTAAAGGCCACCAATGCCGATTTAAATCTTTCAAATTCGAACGGTTTTATTAAATAATCGACTGCCCCATGTCGCAAAGCCTCCTGCAAGGATTGCTTGTCCCTTGCTGCTGTAACTAAGATAACGTCAATTCCGTAATGCTGAGCGCGAAGGGATGACAAGAAATCTAAGCCATTAATATTCGGCATAAAAATATCAAGTAAAATCAAATCAACGTCATTACTAGCAAGATACGACAATGCTTGGTCACCACTGCTGGCTACGGCAGCCAGTGTAAATCCATTTAACCTCTCCAGGTATCGGCGGTTTAATTCTGCAACCATTGGGTCATCTTCGACAATAAGTACTTTAATCATGTAATTTACCCCACACTTTCATAAGGTATCAAAACTTTAAAAATTGTTCGGCCATTTTTTCTAACATAATCAATATTGCCGTTTAAGCGGCCTAAACTAAGCTTAACTAGATGTAACCCAATACCACGTTGAGCTGATTTGGTTGAAACACCAAAATTATAGATATGTTCGCCTAATTCTGGATTAATACCACATCCGCTATCACTTACCTCAATAGATATCAGGTTTGCATTATAATTAATAAATAGTTCCACTTCCTTTTTAGGATTTTGCAATACGGAATCAAAAGCATTTTCAACCAAGTTTCCAATAATAGTAACAAGTTCATGTGTTATTTCTTCGTTATTAACCTCAGGTAAAAAACTGTCTTCGTGTAATTTAATCGTTATATTTTTTTCGCGGGCCATACTCAGCTTGCTGAGGATAAACCCAGCTATTACTGGGTTACGAATACGCCTTCCTACATAGGTTACTTCCGCTTGATGTTCACCAGCAATACGGTGAATATATGATGCCAATAAATCATAGTTTTCAAGCTGAACCAAACCTAAAATGACATGAAGTTGATTCATAAATTCATGAGATTGTGCACGCAACGCGTCAACATAGTCGCGAACACCGGTTAATTCTTCTGCTAATTGCTTGACTTCTGTCTTATCGCGGAAGGTAGCAACGGCACCGACAATAATACCGTCAACAACCAGTGGAACGTTATTCACGAGTATTGATGACCCAAAAAAATTCACTTCTTGATTTAGCTCAAGGTTTCCAGTTTTCACGACTTCAATTAAGCGTGTACTCGGTATAAATTCTGTTATATGCCGTCCCAATGGGTCGGTTGTAACACCACTAAACCGAAGGAGTCTACTACCCTCTTCGTTAATTAATGTAATTCTACCAGAAATATCTATTGCAATAATGGCCTCTCGAACCGATTGAAGTATTACATTACGCTCTTCTAGTTTTTTAGCAATGACTTCAGGTTCTAAGCCGTGGAGTGTTGCCTTTATATCTCTCGCTAGATACAGTGCGCCTAATATTCCGATAATCATGCCAATTAGCATAGTTAAAAATAAAATCATCTGGGCCTTTGTTACAGCATCATGAACATACTTCATAAGAATACCAACTAGAACGACCCCAATCTGCTTTCCGTCTGGTCCATAAACGGGTGTAAAGGCTCGTAGGGAATAGCCCATGGTTCCAACTGCTTCGGATAAGTACTCATTGCCTTTCAAAGCTTCGAGTTCATCGCCACCTACCAGATGTTGACCAATCAGGCTAGGCAGCGGATGTGAAAGACGGATACCGTTCATATCAAGAACGACAATAAACTGAACATTTGCCATCAATTTAGCATCATTTGCATAATGCTGAATCTCAGGAATATCGCGCTTGCCAGCTAAGCCCTCAATTACGATCGGGGAGTGGGCTATAATTCGGGCTATACTTAAGGCTTGGCGGCCGATACTATCCTTTACTTCATAGGCAATACTTCTGGATATTAAAAGGCTAGTTACAATTAATATTATTGCAACAACGCTTAAAACTAGAAAGATAATTTTAGTTTTGAGCGTAAATTTGATTCTCATTTTTGCTCCTTCTATCTAGAAATAAAGAACGATTAATTTTGCGAAATAGACTAAAATGTAAAATTTCGTATTTTAGTCTATTTCGTTTCTTACTTTTTTTCGTTTATGCCACCACAAGGCTGCGTATATTAAAATAACGAGAGCGACAATAATAATCAGGCGGGTCATGTTCTCACTAGCAAAGACGATATCATGACCAAGAATAACTTTGATTACCACTGGTGGAAGTTTACCAAGAAAGGTCGCCGTAAAGAAATCTTTAAATGACATTCTGCTAATAGCGGCAACTGCAGTTATTATACCTGAGGGAGCGAGTGGCAATAATCTTGCTATCAATAGAACTTTGAAGCCGTTATCTGCACTATAATCATCAACTTTCTTTAGGTAAGGACTTTTTATAATCCATTTTTCAGTAGCACTACGGAAAAAATATCGGACAAAAACATACATTACTAATGCGCCAGTTACTTCGCCCAACCATGAAATAATTGTGCCCCAAAATAACCCATAAATAATTCCGGTTGCACCTGATAAAATCATAAAAGGGAAAACAATGGTAAAGGTCATTATTACGAACAAAACAATAATTGCTACAATTGTCCAATGACCAAATGAACGTAAATAGCCTGCAAGAGCAGCAATATCGCCATTCTTAATTATGGCATAAATTTGATAAAAAAACTCTGGCTGCCAAAAATAAAGCAATGAAATAAAAATAAGTATAAAAAGCCAACTAAATAACTTATTCATACAAACCCCAAATTCTTCTTAGAATTTATACTATTAGAGTATATTAAACAATAATGGAAATATCAATCAAAATTTATGATTGAAATAATTAACACTGGTTAAAGGGTTTTTTCTACAAAGAAAAGGCACTGCGGTGCAGTGCTATCGCTCGTCGAGCTCATTGTGGAAGATGTCACATGAACCACCTAGCCAGTTAACACAATCAGAACAGTTTCTCGTGAACTTATCTGGAGATACGTTAAGGAGTGAATAGCCATATCCCATTGCGTTGATGATATGTTCAAATTCACGGCATTCCTCAGCTATACTACTTAGCATTTCATCAGTATAATTATTTTTCATTCAAAGCACCTCCACTACTCTTTTATTGTAGTGTGCGCTTATAATTCTAAAATAATTGAAAAAAATTTATTTAAAGAGTGTATAAACTACGTGCATATTGAGCAAATTAGTAGTGTAAATTTTCTCCTCTCCCATAATTGGCGGTTTAAAAACCGCCTCTTTTTTTTTAACCTTGGAAGGCCATCAAATAGGATTCTCCAAACCATTTCGACACCGCTGGCCGGATCAGTTCAAGGCGTTCTGGTGATGCAAATGTCCACTCCGCAGCCTTTCTAGCTTCAAGTAAAATTGGGGTATCCCTTAAAATACTAGCAATTTTTAAGTCAGGCATTCCATGCTGTCTAGTTCCCCAAAATTGTCCTGGGCCTCTCAACTTGAGATCCTCTTCGGATATGGCAAAACCATCATTTGTTTCGGTAAGTATAGTTAAACGTTCTCTTGTATCATCATTTTTAGTATCAGAGAGCAAAATACAATATGAAAGCTTTGTGCCTCGGCCTATACGCCCACGCAGCTGATGAAGCTGGGCAAGACCAAATCTTTCAGCGCCTTCGATTACCATTATAGTGGCATTCGGGACATTGACCCCGACTTCGATGACTGTTGTAGCAATCAAAACTTTGATGCGTCCGCTATAAAATTCAGCCATTATAGCCTCTTTATCTTTATTGGCCAGCTTACCATGCAGTAATCCACAAGGAATATTTCTCAAGTAACCCTGCGTAAGTTCTTCGTATAGTGTAGTTGCAGCCTGTGCTTGGATTTTTTCAGACTCTTCAACAAGTGGACAAACTACATAAGCTTGACGGCCTTTTGCAGTTTCAGCTGCCACAAAATCATAAACGCGTTTTCTTCCTGCACTTCCGCGGATAAAGGTTCTAATCGGTTTTCGACCTGGAGGTAACTGTCTTATACTAGATACATCCAAATCCCCATATACCGTTAGTGCTAAAGTTCGAGGTATTGGCGTAGCTGTCATAACCAAGACGTCCGGCATAGTGCCTTTTAGTTGAAGCCGAGCTCTCTGTAATACTCCAAAACGATGCTGTTCATCAGTCACAACTAGGCCTAGTCTATTAAACTCTACATCATCTTGAATTAGAGCATGTGTGCCGATGATAATATCAACTTGTCCTGTTTTAATTTGCAGCAAAATATCTTGACGTTTGCGTCGGGAAAGTTTGCCGGTCAGTAGTGCAGTTTTTACTCCGCAAGGTATAAAAATACTATTAAGAGTTTGATAATGTTGTTCAGCAAGAATTTCGGTCGGAGCCATCATAGCTCCTTGAAACCCATTCTCGACAGTTTTTGCTAATGCTAAGGCCGCAATTATTGTTTTTCCTGAACCAACATCACCTTGAACTAGCCTTTGCATAGAAAGGGTATCTTCCATGTCAGCTGTGATTTCTGCTAGTACTCGTCTTTGGTCATTGGTAAGGTCAAAAGGGAGAGAATGCAATATCTTTTTTACAAGCTCGCCGTCTGCAGCATGCTTTATACCAAGGCACTTCTGCTTATTTTTCTGTTTTAGATAAGACAAGCCGCATTGCAGCAGGTAAAGCTCTTCAAAGGCTAAACGATGTCTGGCCTTTGCCAAGGAAATTTGATCCTTTGGAAAATGTATATTCAAAATAGAATCGTAACGATCCATTAAATTATACTGTTCAATAATTGCTTGTGGAAGTGTTTCAATAGGTCTGTTATAATGATCGCCGGTAAGAACTTGCCAAAGCAGTAAACGGAGCCACTTTTGGCTTATACTTTCATTAGCGGGATATATAGGAACAATGCGGCCGGTATTTATATGATCATCGGCATCGACTGTTTCAATATCAGGATTTAATACTTCACATTGATAAAACTTTCGCTGAATTTTTCCGGAAACAAATAAATTCATGCCGATTCGTAAAGCTTTTTTCTTGTAGGGTTGATTAAACCAAACTAAATTTGCAATACCAGAGGTATCTTGGACTACAGCCTTTGTAATAATAAGATTTGGCCGTGGCTTTGAATCGGCGAAGCTGACTACTTTGGCTTGAAATGTTTCAACTAAGCCGTCGTTAAGTAGACTTATTAGTTTCAATTGGCTGCGATCTTCGTAGCGTCGTGGATAATGCTCAATCAAATCAGATATGGTAAATATACCTAACTTGTTTAATAATGCAGCTTTAGTTGGGCCTACTCCCTTTATAAATTGGATGTTTTTAGACCAAAACTCGTGCAAAAGATCACCTCATAGAAATAGGCAAAGAAAATCTTTGCCTATTCTTTAAACCTTAAAGAGTTTAATTCCTTTACTAACGATTCAACGTCAATGCCATGCATTTTAGCGCCATTTTCTATGGTTTCGCTAGTGGAGCCCATGCAGCCGATGCAGCCCATGCCATGCTTCATAAAAATTTCGCGGGCGTCTGGATGAGACCTAAGCGCTACAATTATTGGGGTGTTCTTGTTAATCATGTTGTCCCCTCCCCAAATGGTTGTAATTGAATATTCAATATTGGAAAAGAAAATCCCTTCATATGGATTCGATATAATGTTTATGCGTTTCTCTTGCACATTATTAGCTATTTGTGTTAAAATAGTAATGTTATTGTACTTAGGATTTTGTCCTTCATCAAAGGAGGTGGAATAGATGGCAAATGTATGTGATATTTGTGCTAAAGGTGAAACTAGCGGCTTTAATGTCAGCCACTCCCACTTAAAAACAAAGCGCACTTGGAAACCAAACATCCAACGTGTAAGGGCATTAGTAAACGGCGAAGTTAAGAGAATCAATGTTTGCACCCGTTGCCTGCGTTCTGGTAAAATTCAGCGCGCAATTTAATTAGTTTGTTATCGTAATAAAAAGGACTTGATATCAAGTCCTTTTTATTTTTTTTAGTTTCGATTTATTGTATGCAGAAGTGCTTGCAGTTCTTTTCTTGAAAACTGATACTTTTCTGCACAAAAGTGGCAGCAAACTTCGGCTTTACCTTCTTCAATCATCTCATTTAACTCACTTGCGCCAAGGCTTATTAGCATATTGCTAACCCTTTCAACTGAGCAAGGACAGCTGAATTTCAGCGGCATAGCATCGTAGAACGATATGGGAAGTCCGTTAAAAATCATTTCAATGATGCCGGCTGCGTCCTTGCCGTCACTAATCAGCTGTGATACAGGCGGTAACGTTGCAAGGTTGTGTTCAATCTTATCGAGTACATCATCATCACAGTTTGGAAGAGCCTGAATTAAAAATCCTCCTGCGGCCTGTACAGTTAAATCAGGGTTGACTAGGACGCCGAGACCTACACTTGATGGCGTTTGCTCAGAGACCATTAAATAGTTTGTTATATCTTCAGCAATCTCTCCGCTGACTAAAGGTGCACTTCCTGTAAAAGGCTGTTTTAAGCCTGTAAACCTTGTAACATAAATATGCCCCTGCTGCCCTACAGCCTTGCCTACATCAAGCTTATTACCGCGAAGTGGCAATTCAACATGCGGGTTCCTAACATAACCGCGAACAATTCCAGTTGAATGTGCATCAGCGATGATTTCTCCAAGTGGTCCGTCGCCAGAAAAACGGATGGTCAAACTTTCATCAGATTTAAGATTGGCAGCTAATAGTAATGCAGCCGTCATAGTTCTGCCCAGTGCGGCACTTGCAACCGGATAGCAATCATGCCGCTGTCTAGCGTCCTCCACCAACTCAGTTGTGACGGCTGCAAAAACTCTCACCCCTGGTACTGTAGCACGGATCAAATTATCTGACATGGTACACACTCCTAAATATACTGTATTTATTACTTAAGATTAACCGTTATAATTTCTTCTTCTGTGTCAGCATCGTATATTGATACTTTATTGTCGAACAGCAATGCTAGGGTATTACGCTCATCTTGTCGTTTCGACATTGACGGTGATCCCGGGTTAACAAATATCACATCACCCTGCTTCTCAAGTTCTGCAATATGAGTATGACCAGTAATAAATAAATCAGCCTTATATTTAGCAGCAAGTATTTTTTTAAATTCGCTTGTTAAGTTATGGCCATGAGTAACAATTATCCGTAGCTTTTCAAGCTGAACGTAAGCATATGGTGCTTGAATTGGCAAATCAAGCACCATACTGTCGACTTCGGCATCACAATTTCCGCGGGCTATAACAATGGGAGTTGGGCAGCTGTTAATAAGTTCAGCTAACAGTTTGGGGTTGTATTCAGCTGGTATATTGTTTCGCGGGCCGTGATACAGCACATCGCCTGCGTGGATTATTAAGTCAGTATCAATTAAAAATTTATTGTAGATTTTTTGCCAAGTAGCTGTACAGCCATGTGTATCGCTTACTATCCCAATTTTCATTACTCACCTCGATTATTTCCCTGGAAATAATTTACATTAGATATTTCTAAGCAGATTTGCCATTTCAATGGCGGACATTGCAGAATCAAAACCTTTGTTGCCTGCTTTAGTGCCAGCTCGTTCTATGGCTTGTTCAATAGTTTCTGTCGTTAAAACCCCGAACATTGTAGGAATACCACTATCCAGACCAACATGTGCAACACCTTTTGAAACTTCAGCGCATACGAAATCATAATGAGAAGTACTGCCGCGAATTACAGTACCTAAGCATATAATTGCGTCATATTTTTTACTGAAAGCCATTTTTTGGGCAACAAGCGGAATTTCAAAAGCGCCAGGTACCCATGCTATTTCAATATCATCATCATTAGCGCCGTGACGCTTTAGGGCGTCAAGTGCACCGCTTAATAATTTATTTGTGATAAATTCATTAAATCTTGCTACTACTAACCCAAATTTTAAACCTTCTGCAATTAGTTGACCTTCTAATGTTTTAGCCATTATTTTGCCTCCTCATATTGTTGTTTTAGCATGTGGCCTAGTTTAGCCTTTTTGGCCGAAAGGTAACGTTTATTGAAACGGTTAGCCTTCATCTCAAGCGGGATACGCTCAGTAATTGTTAAACCGTAGCCTTCCAATCCTGCCCGTTTGCGGGGATTATTAGTTAGAAGTCTGATACTCGACAAACCTAAATCCGAGAGGATTTGCGCTCCAATACCGTAATCTCTTAGATCTGGAGCGAAACCGAGTAATTCATTGGCCTCAACGGTATCTTTACCATTGTCCTGCAAAGCGTATGCACGAATTTTATTCGCTAATCCGATTCCTCGACCTTCTTGGCGCATGTAAAGTAAAACACCAGTACCCTCGGCTTCAATTCGTTTGAGTGCGGTGGCTAACTGTTCACCGCAGTCACAGCGTAATGAGCCTAGAACATCGCCGGTAAGGCATTCCGAGTGTACACGGACGAGGATGTTTTCTTTGCCTGCTACATCACCTTTTACAAGGGCAACATGACATTTTTTATCGAGACTATTTTCGTACGCAATAAGACGAAATTCGCCATATTTAGTGGGGAGCTTTGTTTCTGCAGCCCGTGTTATGTACTTCTCAGTGCTTTTGCGAAATTTTATAAGATCAGCAACAGTAACAATTTTTAGATTGTGCTTGGCTGCAAACTCCATCAATTGTGGTACTCTAGCCATAGTACCATCGTCATTCATAATTTCACATATTACGCCGGCAGGATATAGTCCAGCTAATTTAGCCATATCTACGGCAGTTTCAGTATGACCGGCACGGCGCAGTACACCGCCCTCAACATACCGCAGCGGGAATATATGACCAGGCCGTCTTAAATCCTCAGGTTTGGTTTGAGGTGCTAATACTGCTTGGATAGTTTCGGAACGTTCATGAGCCGAAATACCTGTTGTCGTAGAAACAGCATCGATTGAAACGGTAAATGCTGTACAATGGTTATCAGTGTTCTTTTCAACCATTGCACCAATATTGAGCTCATCAAGTCTTGAACCGATTACGGGCATACAAATTAAACCGCGAGCATATGTTGCCATAAAATTAATCGCTTCGGGTGTTACTTTCTCAGCTGCCATTAGCAAGTCGCCTTCATTTTCGCGATCCTCATCATCTACTACGACAATCATTTTACCGCTTTTAATATCCTCAATAGCCTCAGGTATTGTATTGAATTTCATAATGGACCTCCATTTAATAAATTTTATAAATCAAAGCCATAATTACGCAAAAAGTCTGCTGTAATTTTAGAAGTATTTTGCGGTTCTTTTGTGGCGAGACCAAGCATCTTTTCAACATATTTTCCTATAATGTCAGTTTCTAAATTAACTAATGACCCGGTTGACTTAATACCAAGAGTTGTCATGGCGGCAGTGTGCGGAATTAATGATACAGTAAACCAGTCTTCACCATAGTCCACCACCGTGAGACTAATCCCATCAATAGCAATAGAACCTTTCTTTATAATGTAGCGCATAACTTCCGGACCAGTTTCGATCCTTATTATAACAGCGTTATCATCTCTTTGCATACTGCGAATAACGCCTACGCCATCGATATGGCCGCTGACAATATGGCCGCCGAAACGGTCGCCAAGTGCTAATGTTCGCTCTAAATTAACAATATCACCTAGCTTAAATTTAGCTAGCACCGTTCGTTCAACGGTTTCCGGCATAACATCTGCTGTAAACCAGTCATCGCCAAAATCGACTACGGTTAGGCAGGTGCCATTTACAGCAATGCTATCACCTATTTTGACGTCAGAAAGGACTTTTTTTGCTGCTAATGTCAGGCGAACCGATTTAGGACCACGGTTAATAGCTTTGACCTTACCCAATTCTTCCACAAGTCCTGTAAACATCTCTACCCTCCCGATTGCGTAAATACGCACTTATTAGTATATCTTCTCCAATAAAATTAGTGTTTATATCTTCCAAAAGATGCGCGTTGTCTAGGGTAGCTGCGCCGATACTTCCGACAGATCCAGGCGCTCCTATTCCACCAACAATTTTCGGGGCAATAAACCATTCGATCTTATCAACAATGTTAGCCTGTAAAGCCGATCCATTAATGCTAGCACCGCCTTCAATCAAAACACTGGTAATGTTCTTATTGCCTAATTCGATAAAAAGTTCACGCAAATCAAGACCTAGTTCATTACGGTGAATAATAAGAATTTCAGCTCCGCAGGATTTTAGTGATGCTATTTTATCAACTGGAGCATTCTCAGATACACAGATAATTGTTCTAGCTAGGCCATCGGTAATAATTTTAGACGATAGCGGAGTGCGTGCCATGCTATCAACCACTATACGTACCGGATTTCTTCCGCCATTAGGGAGACGAGTCGTCAATTCAGGATTATCAGCTAAGACTGTTCCTATGCCAACCATGATGGCATCATAAGTATTCCTTAGCTCATGAACTCTTAAGCGGGCTTGGCTACCGGTAATCCACTTAGAATGACCAGTATATGTTGCAATTTTTCCATCAAGAGTCATGGCAGTTTTTAGAACACCAAAGGGCATTTTAGTGGCTATCCACTTAATAAACACTTCGTTTAGTTTTGCTGCCTCTGCCGCTAAGACCCCTTCCACTACTTCTATACCTGATTCGCGGAGTTTGGCAATGCCGCACCCTGCGACTTTTGGATTTGGGTCGGTCATTGCAATAACAGCTTTTTTGATGCCAGCCTTTATTAAAGCCTCTGTACAAGGTCCTGTTCGTCCATGATGGCAGCAAGGTTCAAGTGTAACATAAATTGTAGCGTCCTTTGCTAAGCTACCTGCCTGATTTAGCGCATGAATTTCAGCATGTGGAGTACCTGCCTTTTTGTGCCAACCAGTACCGACAACCTCACCATCGCGGATAATCACCGCGCCAACTAATGGATTAGGGCTTGTTCGTCCCAGCGAATTTTTGGCCAGCATAAGGGCTTGACGCATATAAAACGTGTCCATATGTATATACCCCCGGCAATAAAAAAATGAGAAAACCCGGCTTACGCCGAGCCTTTGGCGAATATTAAAGAAAATGATGCTTTATGCTATCGTAATTATATACTTATAATTCCGTAGAACAAAAAAGGCTGTTTTAAGCAATGCTTATAACAGCCTAAGGATGGCAATAAGAGGCATAGAGTACACTTAAATGTCCTCTTAACCAGCCTTTTCCCATCCAGACTGTACTGTCGGCTCCGGAATTTCACCAGATCAGCTGTTAAGCTCGCGGGCTATACCGCCGGTCAGGAATTAAAAGATTGCTCTTTTTCACCTTACCCCAAAGGCTACAATATTCAAATTGGTCTACATATAATTTAGCACTAATCGCAGAAATAATCAAGCCCTGCGGATTGTTCGTATTGCTTCGGCAATATCAGGTGCGCCATAAACAGCTGAACCGGCTACTAGAATATTAGCTCCGGCGGCAATAACCTCAGCAGCTGTGGTTTGATTTATACCGCCATCAATTTCAATATCTACTCGATAGTTATGTTGATCTATTATTTGCTTTAGCCGTTTAATTTTATCAACCGTCTCAGGAATGAACTTTTGGCCACCGAAGCCTGGATTTACGCTCATCAGGAGAACCATATCAGTATTGCTCAGAACTTCCTTTACGCAACATAAAGGGGTTGATGGGTTCAATGAAACCCCAGTCTTTACTCCCTTATCTTTAATAGTCTGCAGCAGACGGTGAAGGTGAGGTGCTGTTTCAGCATGAATTGTAATAATATCAGCACCGGCATTTATAAATGAATCGATTAAATCTTGTGGATTGGTAACCATAAGATGAACATCAAACGGTAGCTTGGTAACCTTACGAATAGCAGCGACTACCGGGGGGCCAAATGTCAGATTAGGAACAAAGTGGCCGTCCATAACATCGATATGAATCATGTCTGCTTCAGCTTGTTCTACTTTTCGAATTTCATCGGCTAGCATGGAAAAATCAGCTGATAAAATTGAAGGTGCAATTTTAACCATTATAAAATCCTTTCCTTTTTTCCCTAATATCCTCAAGTATTTCGATATAGGAATTATATCTTTTTTCGTTGATTGTTTGTTCAGCAACAGCTTGTTTTACAGCACATTGAGGCTCCTTATAATGTAGGCAGGTATTATATTTACAATCAGAAACTAATCTCGAGATTTCAGGAAAGCAATCCATCAATTGACTTTCCTGTATATCAGAAAAATCAGTTGCGCTGAATCCTGGGGTGTCAACGACAAAACCACCTCCTGAAAGCGGAAGTAGCTGGGCAAACCTCGTAGTATGTTTCCCCCTTCCAATCTTATCGCTGACTTGGCCAGTAACGAGTTCAAGCTTAGGTTCTAATGAATTAAGGATGGTAGATTTGCCTACCCCGGAAGGACCTGCAAAAACCGTTATTTTGTTATGCAGTAGATTACGAAACTCTTCAATTCCAAGCTCGGTTTTGGCCGAGATGGGGATAACAATATACCCAATCTGACGGTAAAGATCAATGGTAGGTTGTAGATCATCAATATTTGCTAAATCAATCTTATTAATACAGATTACTATATCGAGATTGGATAACTCAGCTAATACTAAAAACCGATCAACCAGTACCGAATTAAAATCAGGATTGACGGCAGCGAAAGTTAAAATGACCTGATCGACATTAGCAACCATAGGGCGTTTGAGCATAGTGCGTCTTGGCAATATCTTCTCAATAACGCCCTTCTGCTGCCCGGATAGCTCGTACTCTACCTCGTCTCCAACTAATAGGGAATAACGTTCTTTCTTAAATCTCCCGCGTAGTGTACACATAGTTAGTTTACTATCTGTCTGTACATAGTAGTAGCTATTGTACGCCTTTATGACAACTCCATGCAGCACAACTATGCCTCCCGCTATAGTGTTTGCTCTTGTAGCAACGCGCCATTAATATAGACCTGTATTCTAACTTGTCCTACTCCTTCAACTGGCTTTTCAATCTTATCACCAGGCTTATGGACGTTTTCATATATTATATTGCGCCCCGCCGAATCGGTAACCACAATTTGGACAGCTTGACGAGAAGGTCCTTCCGGAACGTTTACTTGAACCACAGCCCGTTTAACGGCAGATATTGTTCCTTTTGAAACAGTCAAATCTATTACAGTCCCCTCTGCTACTTCATAACCAGGAGCTGGATTTTGACCGCTGATTATGCCTGACGGATATTTATCATTGATTTCTTCAGTTACTTTGCCAACCTTCAATTTAAGACTTTCAATTTGTGAATTAACTGTACTAAGAGGTGTGCCGCGGAAATCAGGTAATGGAAGTTTCTTAGGTCCTGCCCCTTTACTAACAACAAAATCAATAGGTGTGTTTTTATTAACCTGAGCAGGCGGCCGAGGATTTTGACTTATGACAATGTCAGCGGCTGCATCAGTGGTATATTGTTCCTCAATATTGCCAATTGCCAAGCCAGCGTTTTTAAGTGTTAGCTCAGCATCTCGCCGGCTGAGCCCTTTTAGATTTGGTACTACTGTTATCTCGCTACCCTTGCTTACTACAAGCGTGATTGTTCTTTGTTCTTTAACTATTGAACCTGGCTCTGGATATTGTGAAATAACATACCCAGATGGAACTTTATCATTGAAGGTATCTGATATACTAACCCGTAAATTTTGACTTTCAATAATATTCTGGGCGGTATCTTGGGGCTTGCCGACAACATTTGGAACGCTTACCTCATTTGAGCTCCAGAACTTACCGAATGCCAAAAATGCCCCGGTTAAAAAACCCAGTAAGAGGATTAGTAATAATCCCCATATCCAACGCTTGGATTTACGTGGTGGGTCTTGATAATCAAAATTATCGTCCTTATCGGTTCCCACCGTCGGGTCATCCAAGCGTGGTAGTATCTGTGTAGGAAAGTCATCACGTGACAGGCGTCGGGTATGATCATCGCGAAGATAGTTTTGCGCATGCCTTAGGTCTTTAATCAAATCGGTAATGCTATCAAAGCGTGCCGAAATGTCTTTTGCCATTGCTTTCATGACAATTGCCTCTACTAAAGGCGGGATTTCTGGGTTAAGTTCACGAACTGACCGGGGATGCTCTTGTAAATGTTTTAGAGCAATACTAATAGGTGTTTCACCGTTAAAAGGAAGTTGCCCGGTAAGTAGCTCATATAGAACAACGCCTAAAGAATAAATGTCTGATTTAGCACTAATAGCTCCGCCCTTGGCCTGTTCGGGAGAAAAATAATGCACTGAACCGAGTACTGTACCTGTATGCGTCATTGTGGCTGTTGTTACAGCCCGGGCAATACCAAAGTCAGTAACTTTAATACGGCCAGAGCTAGTGATTAGAATATTATGAGGCTTAATATCACAGTGAACTAGGTTGTTTTGATGGGCGTGTTCAAGAGCCTCGGCAATTTCTAATGCTATTCTCGAAGCAACTTCGACCGGTAATACTTTGTCTCGTACGATACGGTCCTTAAGGGTTTCACCCGATATGTATTCCATAACGATATAATATGTACCGTCATCATTACCAACATCATATATATTGACAATGTTTGGATGTGATAAACGGGCAGCTGCTTGAGCCTCGCGCCAAAAACGAGAAATAAAATCCTCGTCGTTGGTAAATTGTGACCGTAAAACCTTTACTGCAACAGAACGATCAAGTAGTTGGTCGTGGGCGCGATATACATCGGCCATGCCGCCGCCGCCGATATGTTCTAAAATCGTATAACGTCTATCTAGTGTTCTATTTATCATTATAAAATCACCTCCTTAACGTAGTGCCCGTTGGAATATCGAACGAGCTATAGGTGCTGCAACTTGACCGCCTGACCCGCCATTTTCTACAATAACTGCTATCGCAATTTGTGGGTCATCTGCAGGGGCAAATCCTATAAACCAAGCATGAGGAGAACCACTAGGATTTTCTGCTGTTCCAGTCTTTCCTGCTACAGGTAATCCAGATATTTTAGCTGAATTTCCTGTACCATTATTAACAACGGAAATCATCATCTTTCTAATTTCATTCGCAACTTCTGGACTTACAGGACGTAGCCATTCTTGAGGACTAGTCTGTTCGATAATTGCACCGTCTGGTGAAATTATTTTGCTGATCAAATAGGGTTTCATCATCGTTCCACTATTTGCGAAACAACTAGCTAACATAGCCATCCTGAGAGGTGTTACCAGTAAACTCCCTTGTCCAATGCCTGCTTGTGCAATGTCGCCATCAGATAGCTTTCGGAAATCTGGTATGTGGCAGGAGGACTCAGCCAGTACATCGTCAACATTTTGAGAGTAACCATAACGGGCAAACGTTTTCTCCATCTTCTTGCTGCCTAGCTGAAGGGCTAATTTCCCAAAGGTGACATTACAGGACACAGCTAAAGCATCTTCCAAATCAACTTTACCATGGGCTACACTATTGCTTTCATAAAGCGTATAATCTGGTCCAATTTTTAGTGCCCCTTCGCAGGAATATATGTTATTAAGCTTAACTGTCTTTTCAGTTAGTGCCGCCTCAGCAATCATTACTTTTATTATCGACCCCGGAGGATAAAGCCCCTGAACCGATCGGTTAAGCAATGGACTATCATCAGATTGTGAAATTGTTTGCCAGTCTTTTTCAATATTATTAGGGTCGAAACCAGGCTTGCTGGCCATGATAATAATCTCACCGGTACGGGGCGATAGGGCTACAACCGCGCCACGTCGATTACCCAAGGCTTTATAAGCTATCTCTTGCAAATCTGCGTCAAGTGTTGTTACAAGATTATTACCCTTTTTTGTATCCCAGAGATGTGCAATCGGGCCAAGGTTTCTTTCTGGATTACCGCTGCCGGTAAGATAGCTTGTATAACGACTCTCTAGACCACTTTTGCCATACTCGATACTCGAGTATCCTATAACATGGGAAGTTATAGCTCCATATGGATACTGCCTATTATAAACACCATCATCGTCGGGCACACTGAGTGCCAGTTTATTGTTGTTTCTATCTAATATTTGGCCCTGTTCCACTTTGTGTGCTGCCTCTATGTTACGACGGTTGAGAGCATGAGTTGCCAAAGCATTGCTTTGAAATGTTTGTATATAGGAAACATGTACAAATAGCAGAAGCAGTAGGAATATTATTGAAAAGGCAACTCGACGTATAGATAAATTAAACTTATTCGAATCACCTTTATGCATTTTTAGCCCTCATTTCAGATACTGCCGACAGTATTCCCAGTAAGATAAAGTTAGCTATCATAGAACTGCCGCCATAACTTATGAATGGCAAAGTTATTCCGGTAAGAGGGAAGAATTTTGTTACCCCGCCGATAATAATAAACACTTGTAAGCCGGTTGCTATAGCCAATCCGGCAGCAACTAAGGTACTAAATGGTTTTCGGCATGTTAGGGCTATCTTGAACGACCGATAAATAAGCGTTATATACAAAAGTAGGACAGCAGCAGTACCAAGTAAACCTAGTTCTTCACCAATAGCTGCAAATACAAAGTCAGTATGAACTTCAGGTATTAAGTGCGGGAATCCATAGGTAAGGCCGCTTCCGAGAACCCCTCCAGAGCCTAAAGCAAATAGTGATTGAACAATTTGAAAGGCCTTACCGCTAGGGTCACTCCAAGGATTAAGCCAAATATCTACTCTAACCCTAACATGAGGGTAAAGCTGATAACATATTATCGAGCCGAGTAAAAAAAGGGTTAGGCCTAATACAACATAACTAAATCTCCCGCTCGCCATATAAGTCATTAATATAGTTACCCCAAAAAAAAGCAGCGCGGAGCCTAGATCTCGCTGAAGTACTAACATTACCATAGCTAGTCCCCAAATTGCTAGTAACGGCGCGATAAAACGCGGATGAGGAAGTTCAAGTGGGCCGTAACGGTTAGTTGTCAACGCAAGTAGATCATGCCGCTCAGCTAGATAGGCAGCTAAAAAGAGAACAATGAAAATTTTAGCGAATTCGGAGGGCTGAAATCTTACCGGTCCAATGATAACCCAATTTTTATTTCCGCCAATGTCGACCCCAAAAATAATAGCTGTAAATAACAGACCGATGCCAATTATCCCACAGAGATATTTATATTGTGCAATTTTTTCTAAATTACGAAACAACTTGGTCGATCCAACAAAACATAGCAATCCAATAGCCGCCCAAGTAGCTTGCAATGGAAATAAGTTAGGTTTAAGGCGAAGAATTATTACCAATCCAAGCCCGGTTAAAGCAATGGCTAGAGGTAGTAAAAGCGGATCGGTGGTAATGCAGTTTGCTTGGTTTCGGAGTCTAAAAGCAATCGGCGGTAGGATAAGCATGCCGGCAGCAACAATTAGAATAGTTATGTTTAAAGTCAGCGTTGCTGTACTGACAGCCAATATTCCCAAACAACCGATTAAGCTAGCAATTATAAGTAATTTAAACTCGCAGCGAGCTTCAGCCATAGACCTATTCAATCTCCATTTCGTACTAAGATAACAGTAATATTATCTAGGCCGCCAGCCTGCTTAGCTTGCTCAACAAGCATATCAGTTACCGAATTTCCTAAAGGTTCCATACTTATTAGAGTAAAAATGTCTTGCTCACTCACCATATTTGTTAATCCGTCTGTACATAGCAATAGAATATCACCAGTATTCCAGCTAGTGATCCCGGTATCAATTTTAATACTACTACTGGTACCCACTGCGCGAGTAAGCAAATTGCGCTGAGGGTGCGTGTTGGCTTCTTCTTTTGTAATATTTCCATTTTGGACCAATTCCCAAACTAATGAGTGGTCACTGGTAAGCTGGCGCAGTCTATTTTCATGGATCAAGTAAATACGACTGTCGCCTACATGACCCCAATATATTTCGGTGTCAGTTACATAAACAGCCGTTAGCGTTGTGCCCATGCCAGTACATTCAGTTTTAGACATAGCCATTTCATATACTAGCGTATTTGCCCTAGCTATTGCTTGTTCTAGAATACTATTAGGATTTACTGTTGGTAACATGTTTTGCGTGACAAACTCTTTTAGAGTCCGTACCGCTATATTGCTTGCAATTTCTCCTGCAGCATGCCCTCCCATTCCGTCGGCTACGACGAATAGGTGCGGGGGCAAAAATTCATAACTGTCTTCATTAGTTTCGCGAACTAGTCCGACATCTGATTTAACGTAAGCCAGCAATTCATATCACCTCACATATTTAAAAGTAACAGCACCAATTTTTAGCACATCCCCGTCCTTGAGGAGAATTTCTCCAGCTATTGCCTTTCCGTTTAGGTAGGTGTGATTGGTGCTATTCAGATCGCTTAGCCAGTGGCCGTTCTTATAGTAAGTTATACAGGCATGTTCGTAGGAAACAAACTTATCATCAATAACGATATCATTGGTACCACCTCGTCCTATGGAGGTAGTTTCATCAAGATTAAAGCTATTAGATTGTAAAGCAATGTGCTTACTATCAATAACTACCAAGCGTGATTTACTAACATCTAATGGTTGGGACTCAGTATGAATGGTTTTAGTTAATTCGATA
The DNA here is from genome assembly GCA_012523975.1 of Veillonellaceae bacterium. Classification (NCBI taxonomy): domain Bacteria; kingdom Bacillati; phylum Bacillota; class Negativicutes; order Veillonellales; family Veillonellaceae; species Veillonellaceae bacterium. Next base: position 78,706 of record JAAYSF010000065.1, on the reverse strand, counting down.
TTATGCTTTGATGAGGCTAAATCGCGATAAATAGCTTTGATAATCATAAATAAAAAATAGTAGACCAACGCGATTAAGCAATATTGAAGAATAACACTGATAATATTCAACACCATTACTTTAGCCGGCAATTATTTCACCTCGTATAAAATTATGGTGTTACCGAGCTTTATTTTATCGCCGGATCTTAGACGCCAGCGAGCAACACGGTGCCCGTTAACATATGTACCATTAAGGCTCTTGGCATCGTAAAGAATATGATTATTGTCCTCAATCACTATATATGAATGTAACCTAGAGGTATTCATATCTGCTAAAGGCAGCTCGTTACTCTTGCGACGTCCTATATTAACTCGGTTATTACCAATAATATATTTCTCGCCAGCATCAAGACCTTCTATTACTGTTAAAGCTGCTTCTATATTTTGTTTCGGCCAGTTAGGCTCTGACGTTACTTTATTAAATACTCTAGTGTCAGAAAGTCCTTCAGGAGGGCTATCTGAAGATTGATCAATTGGCAGTGGTTCAGTAAAACTGCAGTCTACTCTAATTTTCTCAGTATTTTGGTCGCCAACAGAAAGAAGCTCAATGATAGGCTTACCTACTATTGTATAGCCTCGCTCACGTGCTTCATTGTTAACATATTGCGCTAATTCATCTCGGATAGCTTGGCTATAAGGCAATAGATGATCATAATCATCTTTGTTTAGATAGACATTATATAAATTAGGTATATAAATGCGAGAAACGCCCACGAACCGCTCTGCTTCCATTTCTCGCAGTAAATGTTTGGCTATTTCGACAGGCTGAAGGCCGCTCTCAAATTTCTTATTAAAGAAACCTTCTATATATTTTTCAAAGAAATTTTCAAGATTTCGAACAATCTTCATCTTATGCACTCCAATGCGCGTGAGTATATGAAAATATTATAGTCTAAATTGTAAATCGAGTCAAAATAAACCATAGTCATTACCTAATTATTACCAATATACACAAAAAAATGCAATGCATTATAAAAGAGAGTTACTTGCTAAAGCCAATCTACTCTAGACAAGCACTCTCTTCTTTTTCGATTACTTTTCTTCTCAATTGACCGCAGGCGGCCTGAATATCAGCACCCATTTCCTTTCTGAGAGTTACGACGATATGGAGTGATTGCAGGATGTGTAGGAATTTCAGAATCTGATCTCTCGCAGGACGCAGTAATCCCCGTTCGGGTACTGAATTTACAGGGATCAAATTAACACTGGCTAATCTGCCTTTAAGCAATTTGGCCAACATTGCTGCATGATCAGGACTGTCGTTAATATTCTCAATTAATGTGTATTCATAGGTGACACGGCGGCCAGTTTTTTCAGCGTAACGATCAGCGGCATCGATAACGCTAGCTATATCATACTGTTTATTGATTGGCATTATGCTTGAACGTATAGCGTTCGTGGGAGCATGGAGCGAAATGGCTAAATTTATAGGAATGCCCTCGGTAGCTAGTTTCTCTATACCAGGTACAATCCCAGCAGTAGAAAGAGTAATATTGCGATAACTCATGTTCAAGGAGTAACTTTCATGGCATAGCCTGATAAAACGAAGTACGTTATCGTAGTTAGCCAGGGGCTCGCCAGAGCCCATAATTACTATAGAATTTACTGCAGACCGTTCCTTGGCAAGAATACTATTTATATAGAGTATTTGGGAGAGGATTTCCCCACCCGTCAAGTTACGTTTTACCCCCTGAAGGGTAGATGCACAGAATCGGCACCCCATTCCACAGCCAACTTGAGTGGAAACACAAGCACTATTACCGTAAGGCTGTTTCATAAGGACAGTTTCGACTGAAGCATTATCTTTGAAGGTGAGTAAAAATTTACTGGTTTTTTTATCTCCAGAGTGCTGATGAGCTGTTAGGGTAGGCATATTTATTTCAAAATGATTTTTTAGCACTTGGCGTTTAGCATTGGGAATATTTGTCATTCGTTCATAATCAAAAACTCCCTGTTGGTAAATCCACTTAGCAATTTGTTGTCCCCGATACTTTTCAAAACCATAAGCTGCAAGTTTTTCAACTATTTCATCCGCAAATAAACCTAGCAAATTGTCTTTCAAACTATCACCTACTCTTAATCATCCTAGCAATAAAGAACCCATCCACGTGGTCGACATGCGGTAGCAATTGAATCATTTTTGATGACAGACTTTTTCCAGGAATGCAGTCACTAATGTCGTCCAATTTAAAATCAGTTCGACTGCTTAAAAAAGCATGTACGACGTTTTGATTTTCTTCTGGTTCGATTGTGCACGTGCTATATACAAGAGTACCACCTGGTTTTACACAGTCGGCTGCACTATTCAAGATAGCTTTTTGGAGTTTCGGTAAATCATTAATCATTGATTCAGTCTTGCGCCAACGTGAGTCAGGTTTTCTCCTTAACACCCCTAAACCAGAGCATGGTGCATCTACAAGAACCTTGTCTGCTTTAAGAGAGTAATGGCTGCTTAATTTTGTAGCATCGATAGCTAAAGTTTCAATAATTTTTATTCCTAAGCGCTCAGCATTTTCCCTTGTTAATGCTAGCTTATGATCATAAATGTCGGTAGAGATTACCGTTCCCTTATTTTCCATAAGTGCAGCAATATGAGTGCTTTTTCCGCCGGGAGCTCCACAGGCATCAATAATATATTCGCCGGGCTGAGGATTTAATATATGTGCAACCAGCATTGAGCTTTCATCCTGAACTTGAAAAAATCCCTGCTGAAGCGGTCTTAATGTTCCAAGTGAAGGATACTGATGACAGATAATTCCTTCCGGCGTTAGTTTAGACGGCTCGCAGACAACACCCTCTTCTTCTAAAACGTTGATCAAAGCAGATCTAGTAATTTTTAAAGTATTGGTACGAATCGATAATGGTGGAGTGACATTATTAATTTGGCATAAAGATTCTGTAGCCTCAAGACCGAATCGTTTTATCCATCTGCTGATAATCCATTCTGGATGCATGTACTTTAGAGAAAGGTATTGTACAGGATTAGTGTTCACATCAGGGTAGGCAACCTTATCTGGGTTGCGACCAGCGCTTCTTAGTACAGCGTTGACAAACTTAACCGTTCCAGAATGGCCATACTTCTTTGTAAGCTCAACTGCTTGATTACATGCGGCGGAAACCGGAACTTTTGACAGGAAAAATATTTGATATACACCCATTCTTAGTATGTCTTGAATTATTTGTGGAACTTTTTTCATTGGCCGATTTATGTAGTGACTAACTATATAATCAAGGGTCTTACCAGCCTTAATTGTTCCGTATACCAACTCTGTAACGAAACGACGGTCCTGATCTGTGAGTTTATGCTTGTTGAGTTCACGTGTTAGGGCAATATTGGCGTAAGCATCGTTAGTTGTAACGTCATTTATAATTTTCAGAGCAATCTCGCGGGCATTCATTTGCATCACCTTGTTTTATATTGATTAATTCTCTGACAGTACTCTCAACTTGTTTAATGCTAACTCTGGTATTGCAACAAGGTCCATACGGGCGTTCATTTAGCACACCAATAACTGGTAATGGAAAAGTATCTTGAATACCGCTGGTTAGATCGCGCTCACATGCGATTGCAATAACTACATGCGGCCGAATAGTTTTGATAACTTTTCGCGCTAAGGTTCCGCCGGTAACTAGAGTAACGTTAACTCCTAGGCTACGTGATAATTTTAGCAAATCCCCTACCTGGCAGCCGCCACAGCATCGACAATTATTAATGTCACGGGTTATCTTATGGGGGCATGATTCTTGCTGGATACAATGCGGACTAAGTATCAACAGTTTTTCCGGAGATACTTTGATATGTTTCTGCTTAATAAGGTGGTTGCTCATTTCAATAAATGAGCGTTCGACACGTTCCTTTTCGACATCAAATAGTCTTCCAATACGGGTAGCTAATGGAAATAAAAGATTAATAGCCGACCAAGCTAAGCTTTGAAAAAACTTTGGCGTTGGAAAGCCTAGTATAGCTAGAATGATTCCAACAACACCACTGGCTATTGCGATTACTACCAATCCAAGTAGTGTTCCTAAGATTAACGGAAGAAAGGAACTTATACTTTTAAGTCCAGGAAAGCTGACAATCCAAATGCCATATATAGAGAGCATTGCTAAACATAAGCTAGCTATAATCAAAGATACAAAGAGGCGTTTTTTAGGTCTGAATGCTACTTCAATCACAGTATCACCTCATTTAAAAAAATCCCCGGTCCTTAACCCATAACCGGAAGCATAATCCCGGGCGCTCATCCGACGTTTATTTTCCGGCTGGACTGTCAAGAGTTCAATAAGGCCACTGGCAGTTTCAACTATAATGCTCGTTTGTGTTATTTGGTTAATTCTCCCAGGCTGACCAAGTGCACATGCATTCACAACTTTTGTCTCCCAAACTTTGAGATGCTTGTCTTTGAACTTACAATAAGAACCAGGCCATGGGGTTAGTCCACGGACAAGATTATGAATCTTGTCAGCTGAACAATCCCAATTAATTTTCTCCAGGTCTCTTGTTAATAGTGGTGCATAAGTGGCCTCTTCGTTAGGCTGTGGTATTCGCGGAGCATTGCCTTTTAGTATTAATTGGACTGTATCTTTTAACACCTTAGCTCCTAATACAGATAATTTATCATGAAGACAGCCGGTAGTGTCAGCTGCGTCGATAGGAGTTTCTGCCATCAGTATCATGTCGCCGGTATCCATCCCAATATCCATATACATTGTCGTGACTCCGGTCTTTGTTTCGCCATTGATGATAGCCCAATGAATCGGGGCAGCGCCCCGGTAGTAAGGCAACAACGAGGCGTGGACATTGATACAACCGAGCGGCGGTAAATCAAGTATATTTTTTGGTAAAAACTGGCCAAATGCAACGACAATTATAATATCAGGTTTTAGAGCGGTTAATTGTGTTACGAATTCAGGATTTTTAATTTTCTCAGGCTGCAGAATATCAATTCCGTATTCTAAGGCTCGCGCTTTAACCGGTGATGGGGTAAGTTTATGACCGCGTCCTTTTGGTCGGTCAGGCTGTGTTATTGCAGCAACAACTTCATAGCCTTCTTCAACAAGCATATCTAAGCATGGGACAGCAAAGTCAGGCGTACCCATAAAGATTACTCTGGGGTATGACATTAGGCTTTCTCCTTGTATAATGTATTTGCCCGTTCAATGAAAAGTACGCCATCAAGGTGGTCTAGCTCATGCTGCAGCGCTCTTGCTAGAAGGCCTGTACCGGTTACTTTTACTGTCTTACCATTACGATTTAGAGCTTCGACAGTAACTTTGCTGTAACGCTCTACTTCACCAAAGACGAAGGGGATACTCAAGCATCCTTCGGTGTCTTTATCACACCCTTCTTTTTCGGTAATAACCGGATTGATTAGCTCAATTAATCCATCACCTGTATCAATAACAACTACTCTGATTGGTAAACCGATTTGCGGAGCTGCTAATCCTACACCGTTAGCGGCGTACATAGTTTCTGCCATATCTTCAATAAGTTTTTTTATTTTGCGGTCAATTTTAGTGACTGGGGTACAAACCTTCTTTAATACTTCGTCCCCAGCTTTTTTGATTTCTAGGACTGCCATGACTTTATCCTCCTCTTATGCTGGTTATGCTTAACCCAATTCTATTACATTACATTCACAGGTTCAATGTCTATGTAAATATTAGCTACATTGCTTAAACCTAAATTGTTAATATGGTGTCTGATTGTCGCTAAACGAACTGTTTTAATCATAAGATTAACTCTGAATGTATCTTTTACCTTAAAAATAGCAGCATTAAACGGGCCGATTACTTCAGTATATGGCTCTGATGCTAGCGCCTTTCGAAGTTGCGATGCTATATTTTCGGCTTGTATACGAATTTGTCTTTCATCATTATTAGTTATCGTAAGTTTAACAATATGACTAAACGGGGGATAGAATAGTTCTTTTCGATGAGAAATTTCTGTTTGATAAAACGAAAAGTAATCTTGGTTAGCGCCTGCTTGCAACGCATAGTGATCCGGGTTGTAAGTCTGAATGACAACTTTACCGGGCTTATTTCCCCGCCCCGCCCGGCCTGCTGCCTGTGTTATTAGCGAAAATGTTCGCTCGGCAGCGCGGAAGTCAGGCAGGTTGAGAGTTGTATCTGCCGCGATGATTCCGACAGCAGTAACATTTTTTATGTCATGTCCCTTTGCAACCATCTGTGTTCCAAGAAGTATATCATAACGACCAGCAGCAAAATCAGATAAAATTCGGGAGTATGCCATTTTTCTACTAGTTGTATCTTGATCCATTCGAATAACACGTATATTAGGCCAGAGCTTGAATAACTCCTCCTCTAATTTTTGTGTTCCTGTCCCAAAATATCGAATATAACGACTGCTGCAATTAGGACAGGTATCAGGTGGGACTTGCGAGGATTGGCAATAATGACACCGCAGAGTGTTACCTGAGGTATGATAAACTAAAGTTGATGAACAATGTTCACATTCCATAACGTAGCCACATTCCCGGCATAAGACAAAAGTTGCATAACCCCTCCGGTTAAGTAGCAGAACGGCTTGTTCGCCATTCTCAATAGTCTCGCTTAAGAGCTGTTGGAGCGGTTGTGATAGCACCGTTCTTCTTCCTAGCCGGAGCTCTTCACGCATATCTACAACAGTAACATGAGGTAAGGCTGCACCGTCGATTCTTTCGTTGATTGTCAGCAGGGTATGTTTACCCAACAATGATTTATAATATGTTTCAATTGAGGGCGTTGCGCTTCCTAAAATTAGTAATGCCTTTGCAAGACGCGAGCGTATTTCCGCTACTTGTCGAGCGTGGTATCTAGGGCTCTCTTCCTGTTTATAGGTAAACTCATGTTCCTCATCAATAATTATTAGGCCCAAATTGGTTAATGGGGCAAAAATGGCGGAGCGTGCACCAATAGCTATTCCAGCCTGATTTGTGCGAAGCTTTTGCCAAGCGTCGTAACGTTCGGCAATTGATAATTTACTATGGATTACAACAACATCATCACCGAAGTAAGCTTTAAAACGAGCTACAATCTGGCTTGTTAAGGCTATTTCGGGAACTAGTACAATGGCTTGGCGGTTATTTCGCCTTGTTTCAGCTACTGCCTCAATATAAACTTGTGTTTTTCCACTACCAGTAATACCATGAATTAGACATGACTGATAATCTCCAGAATGAAGTGCACTGTTTATAGAAACTAAGCAGTTTTGCTGCTCTGGTGTTAGTCTCAATATAGGTGAATTACAATTGGTGTGTGAATAGCTGTCTCTTAGAATTTGGGTTTTAATGATTTTTGCAATTCCTGCATCAACTAGCTTTTTGACAGTGTTTGGCGCAATATGAAGCTCTTTTAACTCTTGAGGAGTAAGACTTGCTTTTTCGAGCAACACTGTCAATAGGCGCTGTTGTGCAGGGCTTCGATTTAGCTCAGCCATTTTTAATAAGCCAACCGACTTTTGTACAGCCAGGGCAATATTATTTTGATATTTTATCCGTTTTGTTGAATGTGCAATCATCTCCTTATATACCAGCTTGTTTGCTTCTAAATACTTTAACGCTTTTAAAGCAGCTTGCCCAAATTGCTTGTTGAGTTGGGCAAGCTTTACATTTACATTTTTAGCAATAAAAGCTAGAACCTCCAAATAAAGGTCCGGTTTAGCAGACAGAAATGCTGCGGCATTCTGGATGTCTAAACTGTCTGGAATTGAATATGAGAATTCGGTCTTTATACCACTTTTACCGGGAACAAATAGCCGCAATGCTTCAGCCTGAGTGCAAAGATAAAATTTTGCGACCCAGTCGGCTGTTTTTAACATATTATCGTCAAACCAAGCGTAGTCGTCTAAGGCCGAAATGATTGGCTTCAAGTTTGAAGCATTTCCATCAATAATATCGATTACAAAGCCTTCAACCTTTTGTGGGCCGAATGGAACTAAAACACGATAACCTTTTTCCAAAAAGCTTAATTCATCAGGTATATAATACGAAAAAGATTTATTTATAGCCTTTGCCGTTACATTAACAATAATTTGGGCGATATTACCCATACTACCACCGCCAGCATGATTACTAATAAAGAAAAGAGGAGATATTTATTCTCCCCTTTATATTTAGCCGTTCAGAATAACGTCTAAGATTCATATTTTTGAATTCGATTAGTTTTATCAAATTACCTGCTAGGCAGTGATTAAATGTCTCGATTGGTAATAAAGTCTAATTGAAACCCTGTATCCATAGGCAGGCGTTTAAAAAAGCGCATTACCCGGCGTCTAGGTTGGTAACGGATCTTCATGACATTAACCTTGTATCGAATATCCCAAGGATTGCAGAGTTTCTTCGATATATCCGCTGGCAATGACGTCGGGGTCATAGTTGACACTCACCTGCTTACTGCTGACACTTACATCAACTGCTGAAATTCCGGGAAGATGTGACAAAGTATGTTCGATGCGGTCCCGGCAATGGTTACCCTTTAAACCGCCAACCCGGTAGGTAGCTTTTTGAATACCTTTATTCGGATCTGCCATGTAATACTAACCTCCTTGGACAATTTGTTTTCCTAAGTTAGTATTACCATTCCCATTTATTTAATTAGAGGTTAGCTTCCTTGCGTAAAATTTCAGCCTTATCTGTGCGCTCCCACGGCAGGTCAATGTCGGTACGGCCAAAATGCCCATAAGCAGCTGTTTGGCGGTAGATTGGACGACGTAAATCCAGTGTTTTTATGATTCCTGCCGGTCTAAGGTCGAAATGTTTGTCTACTAGATCAGCAATAATGGTCTCGTCAATTTTAGCTGTACCAAAGGTTTCTACCAATATCGAGACTGGGCGGGCAATACCAATTGCATAGGCAAGCTGTATTTCACATTTATCGGCAAGACCAGCAGCAACGACATTTTTAGCAACATAACGGGCTGCATAAGCTGCTGAGCGGTCAACCTTTGTTGGGTCTTTACCTGAGAAAGCGCCACCGCCATGGCGGGCCATGCCGCCGTAAGTGTCAACGATAATTTTACGGCCGGTTAAGCCGGCGTCTCCTTGAGGACCGCCAACGACGAACCTTCCAGTTGGGTTAATGTAGTATTTTGTCTTATCGTCGAGCAGCTCCGCCGGAACAACCGGAGTTATTACTTTGGCGATAAGATCTTTCTCAATCGTAGATAGCTCTACATCCGGGCCGTGTTGCGTAGAGATAACAATTGTATCAACGCGTACAGGCCTGCCAGCCTCATATTCAACAGTTACTTGGGTCTTACCGTCCGGACGAAGGTAGTCAAGCTCATTGGTCTTCCTTACTTCGCTTAGGCGGCGTGAAAGCTTATGAGCAAGGGAAATCGGCAAAGGCATATATTCTGGTGTTTCGTTTGTAGCATAACCGAACATCATGCCTTGGTCGCCGGCACCGATCGCCTCAATTTCATCCATTTCGCCTTTTTTCGCTTCGAGGGCCTTGTTAACACCCAAAGCGATATCAGGGGATTGTTCGTCAATAGATACCATTACTCCGCAGGTGTCGCAATCAAAACCGTACTTGGCACGGGTATAGCCAATTTCACGAATAGTATCACGCACTGTTTTGGGAATATCGACGTAACAGCTAGTAGTAATTTCACCAACAACATGAACTAAGCCTGTAGTCACAAGGGTTTCACAAGCTACCCTAGCGGTCGGGTCTTGTGCTAGAATGGAATCAAGTACGCTATCTGAGATTTGGTCGGCAATCTTATCAGGATGGCCTTCTGTAACCGATTCGGACGTGAAAAGAACACGTTTTTTTTGCATTTTGGCATGCCTCCTAAAACGAATAATAAAAAAACTCCCTAATGGGAGGTATGATTCACTCTCCCATCTTACAGCATTGCTGCAGGAATTGGCACCGTTTTGGCTCGCCAATGGTTGCCGCGGTTTCATCGGGCCAGTCCCTCCACCAACTCTTGATGAGTAGTATATGTTATTTTACTTGTAGATTTTAATTTAAAAAATAAAAAAAAGCAACCTATTTTTGGAGTTGTTCACTAATTTTGTCTAAAATGAGTTGGGCTAGGCTGATTTTTGTCATTTGTTGGAGATCTTCTATGTGTCCGCTGCGATATAGCAGTTTTACTATGTTCGTATCCGTATTAAAACCAGCGCCTGGCGCAGTAACGTCATTAGCTACAATCATATCTAGATTTTTCTTGGTTAGCTTCTCTTTAGCATTATTAATTAAGTCTTGGGTTTCAGCTGCAAATCCTACCAAAAATTGATGGGATTTTAGTTTGCCAAGCTCAAGCAATATATCAGGATTCTTTTCTAATACGATAGTTAATGAGTCGGCCGACTTTTTTATTTTATGATTGGCTGCCTGCTGCGGTCGGTAATCAGCCACAGCTGCTGCTTTTATAACAATATCGGCACCATTAAAATGTTCAAGAACTGACTCTTTCATCTGCAGTGCTGTTTCAACTTTAATAATTTCTACCCGATTAGGCACTGGCAGACTGCTCGGGCCAGAAATGAGAACAACCTCTGCTCCCCTCATAGCAGCTTGCTCTGCTAGAGCGTACCCCATCTTACCGCTTGATCGATTGCCAATATATCGGACTGGATCAATAGGTTCACGTGTTCCGCCCGCTGTTATAATAATTTTTTTCCCGCATAGTGATTTAGCATTAGAAAAAAAAGAAAAAACCTTTTCGGTAATTACCTCGGGTTCAGGTAGTCGCCCTTGACCTTGGACGCCGCAAGCTAGCATTCCATACGTTGGTTCAATAAAGTGGTAGCCGAGGGCATTTAGTTTATGAATATTTTGTTTAGTAATGGGATTAACATACATGTTAGAATTCATTGCTGGTGCGAGAATAATCGGAGCTTTCGTAGCCATGATGGTAGTAGAAAGCATATCGTCGGCGATACCATTTGCAATTTTTCCAATGATGTTAGCGGTAGCAGGCGCAATTAAAAATAAATCAGCCCAGTTAGCCAATGCAATATGTTCTACATTCCAATTAGCCGGTTCGCCCCACATACTGGTAACTGTTGGGTTACCGCTAATCTCTCGAAAGGTTAGCGGAGTGACAAATTTAGTTGCTGACTCTGTCATTATTACCTTGATTGTGGCGCCGGCCTTTTTTAAACGACTAATAACTTCAAGCGATTTATAAGAGGCGATGCCGCCAGTTACACCTACGACAATTTTTCGTCCTTTAAGCATTTATTGCCACCTACTTAATTCCTGTCTTAGTCCTTTCGTAAGAAATATTATTACTCGCTATTTCTTCTAGGGCAATCGTCACTTGCTTGTTTGATTTGCTTTCTACAGTTGGCGTATTACCATCAAGTATTTCACGGGCTCTTTTGGCAGCAAGCACAACCAAAGTATACTTACTATCAACCTTCTTTACCAGTACATCTAAAGACGGGTGTATCATAGAATGCCTCCTTCGGCTATATTACTGAGAACTCAGATTATAAATCTGATCTATTAGCTGAATATTACGGGACACATGGCATTTTTCGGCGCCAATTATTTTTTCAATTTTGCTAACGGCATCATTAACCTCGTCATTAACGACAATGTAGTTATAGTGGTTAACATATGAAAATTCGTTACGTACGCATCCTAACCGATTCTTAATTGCTTCTAGAGATTCAGTACCGCGTTTATGAATACGATTTGCTAGTTCTTCGAGAGATGGCGGCATAATGTAGATAAAAACCCCTTGAGGAAATTTATTCTTTACCTGCATAGCGCCTTGAGTATCAATTTCTAGAATTACATCTTTGCCACTATTTAATAATTCCATTACATATGTGCGTGGGGTTCCGTAATAATTACCGTAAACCTCAGCCCATTCTAAGAAATCGTTCTCATTTATCATCTCTTTAAATTTATCGTGACTAATAAACCAGTAGTTTGAACCATTGACCTCACCCGCGCGAGGCTGACGGGTAGTGGCTGAAATGGAATAGTGAAGGTTGGGATAGTTGCGCAGTAATTCCCGGCAAATTGTTCCCTTACCGGTTCCAGACGGACCAGATAAGACAATTAAAATTCCCGGCTGCGTCATATTATTACTCCTTTCTGCATTGCTACTCTGCTGAATCATCGCTTGTTTCTTTATTAATAAGTCTGTGCGCGACTGTTTCTGGCTGAACAGCCGATAAAATTACATGATCGCTGTCGGCAATAATAACTGCACGGGTTCTTCTGCCATAGGTAGCATCGATTAGCATACCTCTATCCCGCGCTTCTTGAATGATTCTTTTAATTGGCGCCGATTCCGGACTTACAATCGAAACTATCCGATTTGCTGAAACAATATTTCCGAAACCGATATTAATAAGCTTTATTTCCACATTCAATCCCCCTATTATAGTGACTTCCGAATTCTAAGAGGCTAATCTGAATCTATTCTCTATATTACTCTATGTTTTGGATTTGCTCTCTGACCTTCTCTATTTCACTTTTAATTTCAACAACAATATTGGCTACAGTATAGTCATTTGCTTTTGATGCGATGGTATTCGTTTCGCGATTAATTTCCTGTACAATAAAGTCAAGTTTTCGTCCAACCGCATCTTCGGAAAACAACGTAGACCTGAACTGAGCTAAATGGCTGCGCAGGCGAACTAACTCTTCAGTAAAATTTGTCCGATCGGCGAAGATGGCTGTCTCTTGCAGCAGCCTAGTCTCATCGGGCTCAACATTAACAGCGGCTAATAGCTCTCTCATACGATTTAACAGCTTTTCCCGATATTCAACAAGTATTTGTGGGGCTCGTTTCTCTATTTCGGTTATATTGTATTCGAGCTTTTGAATTCTTGATAACAAATCATGCTGAATATTTTCACCTTCAGTTATTCGCATTGCCATTAAATTCTCTATGGCCGAATTTATAGCTTGGGCAAGTTTAGGCCATAGTAAACTAACATCAGGGGAAACTTCTTCTACTTTTACAACATCGGGATATTTAGCAATGTGATAAACATCTTCCCGTAGCGGCATTGAAAATAATGCTGCCAATTCCTTCATTGCACTATGGTAAGCGATTGCTAATTCTTTGTCAACCCTTACCTTTTTGTTATTTTGACCGTATTCGTCAACCGTAATAAAGACATCTATCCGACCTCTTGCTAGAGCCGATGCTACAGCACGACGAATTTTATCTTCGAGCGAGCCTAAATTTTTAGGCATGCGTAGTACAATCTCATTAAAACGGTGATTTACAGCCTTTATTTCGACAATTAAACGATGCGTACTGTCAAGAAATTCTCCTCGTCCAAACCCAGTCATGCTTTTGAGCACAATATTTAGCACCTTCCTTTGTGTATGTATTATTGACTGGAAAAAAAACAATTAATCCGATTATTTAAAATTACTTTCTACTTTCTAGCTATAAATCCTTTTTCACCAATATTAAAAAGGGCTTTTTCAGCCCTAGCTAATGTCAGGAAGGTTAAAATAAAATTTATGTTCACGTTTATCTGCAGTATTTACTATTAGTGTCGATGGAGCGTCTAGGTCCATTTGATTGTCGAGAAAATAAAAATACTGCTTAGACATATATAGAGGCTGGTTAGGATACCAAGGGGTTTTGGTAACCTCAGCAGGCGATGATTGGTAAAAATCGATTGTATTTTGGTTTGTTTTTAGTACGCACTTAATCGATTCAGAAAAATGGGGTGTAGATCCGAATAGCACCACACGAAAAGTAAGATAGCCTAGATACGGCTGTAATGCTTTTTGACTATCAACAAGGCTAATAGTTTGACCGTTAAGAGATTTTTCTCTTGCATCGGCTGCTACCAGTAAAAATGGTGTATATATATTAGCATATTCAGTGCTATCATCAAGCTTTTGTGCATTTTCTTCATACGAAGTCCATGGTGATATAAAATCGGTAAAAGTGCTGACGCTGTTGATTTTGCCGTAACTCTGAGCCTCTTTAATGATATCATCATTTATAGGCGCAATAGCCGAGCAAAAGCTGCTGTTTAAGAGCAATAACCCTAATGTAATTAAAAGTGTTTTCAAAACTTCATTACCTCCTTACCTACCATGATCACACATATCTAATTCTCTGATAATTATGAAAATCCTGTTATATAATATAGCACTTTTGTTGTAGCAAAAAAAGGTTATACACTTTTTTGAACTGCATAACCTTTTTTCAATCAAGTTTTATTTTTCCTGATAGTGACCGCAGAAGACTTCGGTTGCCGGACCGGACATGTATACATGGTTATCTTCGCCCCACTCGATAAACAAGTCTCCGCCGTCTAGCTTAACTGTAGCTGCTTTGTCGGCCTTTCCATTAATAGCTGCTGCTACGAGTGTGGCACAAGCGCCGGTCCCACAAGCCAGCGTTATTCCGGCACCACGCTCCCAGACACGCATTCTTAGTGTTTTCGGGTCGAGTACCTGAACAAACTCTACATTTGTTTTGCGGGGGAACATTGAATTTGATTCAATTAGGGGGCCGAATTTCGGTAAATCTATAGTGTCTATATCGTCTACAAATGTGACACAATGTGGGTTACCCATGGAAACACAGGTTATATAAAAAGTATGGTTATCAATACATAATGGGGAATTTACAATAGATGAGTCGTATTCACTTAATACAGGAATCTGTGATGGCTTTAATTTTGGTTCGCCCATGTCGACACGGACTGTTTTTAAAATACCGTTATCGAACAATAACTCCGGCCTAATAAGTCCGGCTTGGGTTTCGATTGTAAGTTTTGTCTTGTCTGTCATGGCGGATTCGTAAACATACCTGGCGACGCACCGGGTAACATTGCCGCACATTTCAGCCTCACTTCCGTCCGAATTTAATATTCGCATGCGAAAATCTGCTATTTCGGAAGGGAGAACCAAAACTAAGCCATCAGCGCCAACACCAAAGTGACGATCGCAAACTTTGATTGCAGCTGTCGCCAAATCTTCGATGTTTTCAGTAAAACCATTCACAATTACAAAATCATTTCCTAAACCATGCCATTTGCTAAATTTAAATTCCACGAAAATACCTCCAGCAAGCCATTAATAACAATTTATTTTATTGTACTCTGCGAAGTGTTGGGCGTGCAATACTACGATGTAAAAAAATATGACGCAATAGATTCAAAATAGAGGTCCAACCCGCCACTGTTAAAATAACTAACCAATCATAAATACCAAGGGGAACAGTTTCAAATATTTCCTGTAAAAACGGTAAATAGATAACTGCAAGCTGCATACATACTGAAATCGATGCTGCTACGATTAAGAACTTGTTACGGAAGAAACCAGCTTCGAATACAGTAAAGATTTCTGAACGGCAGTCAAACACATGAAACATTTGAGAAAAAACTAAGGTGCAAAAAGCCATGGTTCGTGCTAAAGCCAAGTCATTTTTAAGTAAATAGACTGCGGCAAAGACAAGAACTGTTGAAAAACCAATTTGGATGCCTCTTGTTATTATCTTCCGGCTTAAGCCTCGTGAAAAAACACTCTCTCTAGGATTACGTGGAGGTCGATTCATAATATCCCGATCATTTGGATCAACGCCTAAAGCCATGGCAGGCAATCCATCGGTAACCAAGTTAACCCACAAAATCTGTACAGGCAATAAAGGTATAGGCAAGCCTGCTAAGGCTGCTATAAACATTGTAAGAACCTCACCTAAATTACAAGACAGCAGATAACGGATAAATTTACGAATGTTATCATAAATTCCGCGACCTTCCTCAACTGCGGCAACGATGGTCGCGAAATTATCATCGGCTAGAATCATAGATGAAGCTTCTTTTGTAACCTCTGTTCCGGTAACACCCATAGCGACCCCAATGTCCGCCTCTTTTATAGCCGGTGCATCGTTTACACCGTCACCGGTCATAGCTACGATGTGACCATGACGTTTTAGAGCTTTTACAATCCTTAGTTTATGAGCAGGAGATACTCGCGCATAAACTGTGGTTTTATTCACAACTTGGGCAAGTTCTGTATCGCTTAAATTGTCAAGTTCTGAACCGGTCAGCGCCTTATGTTCTCCTTCTACATAAATTTTTAATTCCTTAGCAATGGCTACGGCTGTATTACGATGATCGCCAGTTATCATTACAGTTTTAATTCCCGCCTGTCGGCAAGTTGCAATTGCTGGCTTTACTTCTTCACGTGGAGGATCAATCATACCAATAAGGCCGACAAAAACTAGACCATTTTCAGTTTCCTCCGAAGGGTTATAGGCATCTTCCTTAGGTATTCGACGGTAAGCCAAAGCAAGTACGCGCAAAGCGTCACTCGTCATTTGATCGTTAGCATCGAAAATTGATGACAGCTTTTCTGGTGTCAGAGGAGTCTCTTTATTTGTATCGAAATAGTGCGTACACAATTCTAATATTGTATCGGGTGCGCCTTTAACATACATTACTGATGTACCGTCACTCCGTTCGTAAATAACTGACATACGGCGTCGCTCTGATTCAAAGGGAATTTCAGCAATACGGCGCTGCATTTTCTCAACTTCATCTCGCCAAATACCTGCTTTAGCTGCGGCGACCAATAATGCTCCTTCTGTCGGATCCCCCTCGATTGACCATGCATTACTACTTTTGCGGCGCCATAGGCCTGTTATTCCGACATTGTTACGTTTTAGTACACTATTGTTGCACAATGAGCTAACTAATAAGCAGTTATAAAGACAAGTATCGTTAGAGGGGTTGACTGTTTGATTACTGGATAGAAAATTACCTTTAATATCATAGCCAGTACCAGTTATATCATAAGTCGCGGAGCCAGTAAAAACTTTTCGTACTGTCATTTCATTTTGAGTTAAGGTACCCGTCTTATCAGAACAAATAACAGTAGTGCAGCCTAGTGTTTCAACGGCAGGAAGTTTTCGCACAATAGCATTTCGTTTAATCATTCTTTGTACGCCGATTGCAAGTGCTACCGTAACTATCGCCGGTAAACCTTCGGGAATAGCAGCTACAGCTAAGCTAATTCCAGACATACACATTAAGTAGAGTGATTCGCCTTTTGCGACACCGGTAATAACTACTATTAAACAAATTACTAAACAACCCCACACTAACCAACGTCCAAGATGCTCAAGCCGTTTCTCTAAAGGCGTAGGCTCATGCTCGTCGGATTGAATCATTCCTGCAATATGCCCTACCTCGGTAGTCATACCAGTTGCACAGACTACTGCTTTACCTCTGCCCCGTGTAACGCTTGTTCCGGAATAAACCATATTTTTTCGGTCACCCAGTGGAGCTTCTTCATTAAACTTTCGGTTTGCTACCTTTCGAACAGGTAGGGACTCGCCTGTCAAAGTAGCCTCTTCGATTTCGAGATTATGGGCATCAAATAATCGGCCATCGGCAGCTAGCTTATCCCCTGCTTCAAGTACTAATATATCACCAGGAACTAGCTCACGCGCCGGTACTTGCTGCAGATTTCCATTTCGAATAACATGAGCAGTTGGCGCTGCCAGCTTTTTTAATGCGTGCATTGATTGCTCGGCGCGATATTCTTGAACAAATCCTAAAATTGCATTAATAAAAACTATAGCTAAGATGGTTATTGCATCTGCATATTCTCCCAGACAAGCGGAAATTAACGTTGCTGCTAAAAGCACCAAGACCATGAAGTCCTGAAATTGAGCGAAAAATCTCTGCCACCAAGGAGAAGTCTTTTTTTCTTTCATTTCATTAAAACCGAACTTATGCAACCGGTTTTGTACTTCATTTGAAGACAAGCCGTTTACTTCATCAGTTACCCAAAATTGCAATATTTCCTCAAACCCACGCGCATGCCACTTGTTACTGTTCATGGACGGACACCTCGCTAATATGTGCTTCTCTTCCATCGTATTCTTAAAGTTTCATTATTAGACCTCGTTTGACCGGAACTGGTAATAGTGGTATACTTATGAAAAATTTCTAGGAAGTTAATTCGGAGGTTATGATGGGGATTGACGGAATATCTTTATCAGCACTGGTTATTGAATTGCATAAAAAACTATCAGGTGGCCGAATCGACAAAATATATCAGGTTGATAAAACAACATTAATTATGTGGATTCGTCAGATGCAAGAAGATTATTGCTTAATAATATCGGCTAACCCTGAGAATCCTGGTATTTATATTACCGATAAAGCACCCGAAAACCCAGCAGTTCCTCCCGCCTTTTGTATGCTTTTGCGTAAACACTTCGAGGAAGGTCGAATAGCACGAATTTATCAACATAGCTTGGATAGAATCATTTCTATCGAGATCGACATTCGCGAAGAACGCGGTACGATAGCAACAAAAGCACTTATTATCGAAATCATGGGCAAGCGCAGCAATATCATTTTTGCCCAAAATGATACTATAGTTGATGCCATAAAACGGGTTGGAGTTAATATTAGTCGTTTTAGACAAATAATGCCGGGATTAAAGTATCAGTTACCACCAGGCCAACAGCGACTAAATATACTTTCGATATCGACAGAGGATTTCTTGAATGTACTCCAAAGTCAAAATAACTGTCTGCTATCAAAGGCTATCATTAATACTGCAGCAGGTATTGGGTCCGTAATTGCATCAGAAATTATATGGCGTGCAGGATTGCCGACTAACATTGAAGTAGATTCAATGGATGAGGCCAGTTTTTTATCAGTTGGGAAAAGCATTGAGACCATAAAAAGTACGCTGTGTACTGGTTCAATAGAGCCCAATATAGTGCTAGATAAGTATGCTCGCTTAATAGCAGTATCTGCTATAAAACTAGAACATCTTGCCAGCCAAGATAATGATATAAGAGTTTTTAGTACAATGAACGAAGTAATGGAGTTCATTAATAAACAATGTCAAGAACCAATTGCTCCACCTGATAAAGTAATAATTGCAAAACTTGTTGAGTCATTAATCGCTCGGCTAACCCGCAAGCGAAAAATGCTTAACAATGAATTGGAAGAGGCAAAAAAAGCCGATGTAGCTCGCAAGTATGGTGATTTGTTAATGACGAACTTATATAAAATCCCAGAGCGGGCTAATCAGATTATTATTGAAGACTTATATTGTGAGAACCGCCCAAATATCACAATCGAATTGGATCCTCTGCGGACTCCGGTGGAAAACGTTCAAGCCTATTACAACAAATATGCCAAACTAAAAAGAGCTAGCGAAATGCTTCTAGAGCAGCTCGACTATTGCAACAGCGAAATTGACTATCTAGAGGGTATCCTTGTTTCTATAAACAATGCTGAATCCTCGATTGAAATTAATGAAATACGTCAAGAACTTATTTCTCAGAGTTATATAAAAGAAACACGCAAGAAACGTATGAAAGTCGGTACGAAGTCTCAACCGCTAAAAGTGATCACTCCTGAAGGTGTTACCATACTTATTGGAAAGAATAACCAGCAGAATGATTATGTTACTTTCAAGCAGGCAGGACCAGACGATCTTTGGCTGCATACAAAAAATATTCCGGGATCCCACGTTATAATGCATATTAATCAAGAGCACCCATTAGAGTCCGATTTACTAGTAGCAGCACAGCTTGCAGCTTATTTTAGTAAAGCAAAGAATTCTGCTAATGTGCCAGTTGATTATACCAGACGTAGATACGTAAAGAAACCGGCTGGTGCAAAGCCTGGTTTTGTAATATATACAAATCAAAAAACTATAAATGTAACACCTGTTGAAGAGTTTATTAATTCATTAATAGGTAAAGAATAGCTGTCGGTTCGCATATCCCCCTAGCCTTAATAATAAACCGGAGGTTGATCTCAACCTCCGGTTTATTATTCGGATATTTCTTTAATGATTACTTGTTCGTATTTATCGATAGGCAGAATTTGCACTGCGACTACTTCTTTACTAGAGGTAGGTACATTTTTACCTACGTAGTCTGCTCGTATTGGCAATTCACGATGCCCCCTGTCAACTAATACTGCCAACTGAACAGCTTTAGGGCGGCCAATATCAATTAGTGCATCTAGAGCTGCTCTCACTGTTCTTCCGGTGTAAAGAACATCATCAACTAATACTACTGTCTTACCGTTTATATCAATTGGAATTTGGGTTTGGTGTACGATAGGTTGATAGCTTAGCGTAGACAGATCATCACGATACAAAGTAATGTCGAGAAATCCAACAGGCAGCTTATGTTCCTCGATTTTTTCAATCGCATCTGCCAGTCTTTCAGCTAGTGGAACTCCACGCGTCCTAATACCAACTATAACAATGTTCTCTATTCCTTTGTTTTTTTCAATAATCTCATGGGCGATACGTGTTAAGGCGCGTTTTATCGCTTGCGCATCCATTAATAATGTTTTTTCAAATAATGTAACCATATAAACCTCCTCAGGTATTTATATTATCTGGATTTATTATTTAAAACCTTAAGAATATCCTTCATATCTTTAGGTAAAGTCGCTGAAAAGGTCATTTGTTGACTAGTTTCAGGATGCTCTAAGGTTAAATCGGCTGAATGCAGCGCTTGGCCGCTAATATTAAAATGCGAACGATTAGGCCCGTACTTTGGATCGCCTACTAGAGGGTGGCCAATGTGAGTCATATGTACTCTAATCTGATGCGTTCTTCCCGTTAAAAGCTTACATTCAATTAAAGTATAGTCGCCAAACCTTTTTAGCACATGAAATTTAGTAATGGCGTCCTTACTATTACTAAAGGTTACTGCCATTTTTTTGCGATCAATTGGATGACGGCCAATCGGAGCATTAATTACTCCATCATCGGCTTGAACATTTCCATGAACGATTGCAATATAGCGTCTACTCGCCGTACGGTTCTTTATTTGCTGAGCTAAGCTTACATGAGCCTGATCATTTTTTGCGGCAACCATAACACCTGAAGTATCCTTATCTAAGCGATGTACGATACCAGGCCTAATCACACCGTTTATGCCCGATAAATCTCCGCAATGTTTGAGAAGAGCATTAACAAGTGTGCCATGATAATTGCCGGCCGCCGGATGCACTACCATGCCGCGTGGCTTATTAATGACTATTATATATTGGTCCTCATAAATTATGTCTAAGGGAATATCTTCTGGAACTAACTCTAGTATTTGCGGCGGTGGCACGTGTACCTTAATGATATCATTAGGTGTAAGTTTATAATTAGCTTTCACTGACTTATCATTGACTGTAATCTGGGACGACGCGATTAACTTTTGGATAAAAGATCGTGATGTGCCCTCCATTTGATTTGAAAGATAAACATCAAGACGGATATTTTTATCATCTTCAGTGGTCTGATAGTACATAGTTTCAGTCATTTTTGTCGACCTCTTTATCAATGAATAAAAGCGTCCAGATAATAGCACTAACCCCACAAACAATCGCTATATCGGCAATGTTAAATACCGGCCAGATCCTAAAGTCAAAGAAATCAACAACATAGCCGGTTCTCACTCTATCAATAACATTGCCTAGCGATCCACCCGCTAGCAGGCCCAGACCAAAATGCAGGAGTTTTAAAGTGCGGGGAATACGATTGTAGAAGTAAATTAAAGCAGCAATCATAATTAAAGCAATAAATATCAAAAGCTCAGTTTGATGCTCTAGTATACCAAAAGCTGCGCCAGGGTTTAAAATATAGGTTATATGAAAAATATTTGGGACAATGGGAATCGACATTCCTAATGTCATAGTGTCCTCAATATAGTACTTAGTCCATTGATCAACAATAATAATTGTTAGTGTTAATAATAATATCGGCACTAAAGTTCTCCCCTATCCATTGCATCGAATTAAGTTCTATCGCTACTATATAATAACCAAAATTTTTTAAAACGTAAAGAAGCGTAACAATTAGGTTACGCTTCTTTAACGGATAAAGCTATTATTCGCCAGGACTTATAGCGCCAACTGGACAAACGGATGCACACGATCCGCAATCAATACATTGCTCATCAATATTATATTGATCTTCACCTTCTGAGATTGCACCAACCGGACAAACTGAGGCGCATGCTCCGCATTTAATACATTCACTACTAATTTTATACACCACTATCACCTCCTACTATCTATCCAATTATACTACAATGCCTATGGAGTTGTATAAGTAAAAAATTAAACAAGCATATATTTAGCATTACTATATTATCTTTAACTTATACAAGACTTAAATACAATCAATCTTTCCCGGGGAAAAAGCGGCGTTCAATTATCTCGCGACAATAGAAGGCAAGTATACTGAGCCCTAATAATGCAGTTGTAACCGCTACTATGGCATGTATACTGTTAGTCATATTCTGCCCTAAAATTGAGTATAAAATAATTGCCGGTATTTGGCCAATCCCGGTCGCCGACGCAAATTTAGATGCTGATATAGCAGTTAATCCGGCCCCATAGCTAATTACCTTAAACGGTACTAACGGTGTTAATCTGGTGATAAAGACAGCCATCATACCATGCTTTGTAAAAAAAGAATCGGTGTAATTAAGGTATTTTGGCTTAACTATGCGTTCGGCAAATGGTCTGCCATACCACCGGGCAATGCTGAAATCAATCATTGCGCCGGCGAGCGAGCCAAGCCAAGAGTAAAGTGCTCCATATATCCACCCAAAGATCCACGCGTTGGCGATTGTTATTATCAATCCTGGGACAAAAGGAATAAGTGACTGCAAAGACATTACTGCAACACTGGTTAACGGCGCCCATATCCCATATGATAAAATGAACTGACGTAAATTATCGAAGTCGCCGCTTTGCAGATGATCTGCTGAAATTTTGATAAATTCTTGAAGACCTGGGCAAGAAAAATATGCTAAAAAAGCTATAAACAAGATCGATACTTTTAAAATACATATTCTTTTATTCGCAGGTTCGGGCAATGATTAACCCCCTTAATTACATTATTTAGTTGCGCTTTCAGGAAGAGATTTTACTGATTAGGATCGCAGTAGAAGTGTAAAACCGAGCCCCTATTGACGCTCGGTTTTATCAGCTTTATTTCTTTTTGAAGTGTTGGTGGTTAGTTGGCTGGGAATAGCATCTGAATGATCTACTATGCCGCTATGCTCATTACTATTAGGGAATAATGCTTTGTAATCGTATGATCCTGGGATGTCTTGAGGAGTATCGGAACTCCCATACCGTAAGACACTCTGCAAGGCATCTTCACCGTCAAATCCGACAAAATCAAATGCCGCTGAATCTAAGAAAGTACGATGAAATGGTGGTTCCAGAATTTCTTCTTCTACCGGCCGAGGCGTAGGGTCTACAACTTCCGTTCCTTTTTGGCATTCTATGCAATTGCTGACCCACGGAATGGTATCAAGCCGCTCTATAGCAATAGGTTTTCCGCACTTTTCGCATATCCCATAGACGCCTTCGCTAATTCTTTGCAAGGCTTTTTCAATATTCTCTAATATCAAATGGGCATTATCACGCAATGCAGTATCCTTACTCCGTTCAAATAGCTCATCGCCTAGGTCGGCAGGATGATTGTCATAAGCCGACAACTCACCTACAGAATCAGACATGATATTGCCAATTCCTGTTTCTTCTAGCCGGGAAATTTGCTCAAGGATAAGTTTTTTCTCACTAATTAACTTTTGTTCAAGTTTTTTGAGAGTTTCAGGATTCAAGTAGAACACTCCCTAATTAATAAACTTGGCTACTTCAGCTACTCGCAATCTTTCTTTTGGCCTTGGTGATAGTTCGTTACTATAACCAAGACATAGAATGGCGACAGCCCGCAGCCTAGGCGGCGCCTCTACTGCTTCCTGAACTTTGCGCTCGTCAAATGCACCCACCCAGCAAGAGGCAATCCCTAGCCCATTTGCTGCCAAAATCATATTTTCAGTTGCTGCCGCAGTATCCTGAATACAGTATAACTGGGCTCCGCGCTCACCGTATAATTCATTCGAACGAGCCGGGTCTGCCATAATCACAATACTAACAGGAGCTTCAAGAACTTGGTTTTGCTCGTAACAAGCATCTGCTATTTTTTGCTTAACATCAGCATTTTTAACGACATAAAAATACCATGGCTGCAAATTTCCAGCGCTCGGTGCCCAGCATCCGGCTTCAAGAATCCGTGTCAGAGTAGGCTCAGGTATTTCATTAGTTTGAAACAAACGAACGCTTTGTGTCTCTCGCATACAATCAAAAACGTCCTTAGTCAAGTCGAACACTCCTTTTCAAAATTGGGTATGTTTCATTTCAACAATGCGGATTATTTCAGCTATGAAGCTTCCTATTCCTGGAATATTGAGCATAATTAATCTTCGCAGAAACTCCAGCATAATGGCAAAAATTAATGTTGCACCAATTGCTATTCCTAGACCACGAGCTAAACCTGCAACAAAATTCAATAATATTAACTTGTAGGGCCGCTGAAATAATTCAACATACTCCGCTATTTTAAGAGCCTCTAAATGATGAACTAACTTTTGAAGTTGTGCGGCCACGAAGTCAGGTTTTGGCTCTTTATTCATTAGCATTCCTCCATAAAATAGTATCTCCGGTTAAAAGAAAAAAAACCGGGATTAACCCGGTTTAGAATAAAATTAGCTGTTTAAACTTTTAACGACATCTGCACAACGTTTACACAAAGCTTGGTGTTCAGTATCGTGGCCGACAGTATCACTGTAAATCCAGCACCGTTCGCATTTTTGGCCTTGTGCAGGTGTTACTGTTACAGCGATCTTCACATCTTCGGAACAATAAGTATCAGTTGGGGCTTTAGCTAGTCCTTCAATTAGTATTGCGGATGAAACTATAAGGATATTAGGTAAATCAGCCTCAACGGCCTTAAGATCCCGATATTCATCCCCTTCGGCAAATATCGTTACTGATGCGTCGAGTGAGTGGCCAATTACTTTGTTACGGCGTGAATTTTCCAGCACCTTAGTAATTTCGCCGCGGATTGATAAAATGCGGTTCCACTTTTCTTCTAGCTGTACATTAAGGGCTTCTTTATTAGAGGCAGGCCATTCAGCTAATTGTACGCTTTCAGGCATATTTGTCGTCTTAGGCATGTACTGCCAAACCTCTTCTGCTGTGAAGGTTAGTACAGGCGCAAGTAATACTACTAGAGTATTTAAAATTTGATACATAGTAGTTTGAGCGGCACGCCGCTCGAGCGAATCAGGTGTTGCCGTATAGATTCTGTCTTTAAGAATATCCAGATAAATCGAGCTAAGATCTACGGCACAGAAGTTATGAATTGTATGGTATAGCGAGTGGAACTCATAGTTTTCATATGCAGTAGTTGCTTTTTCCCGTACTTGTTCTAGGCGGAGCAAGGCCCATTTATCGATCTCAAGCAATTTATCATAGCATACTTGGTCAGTTTCGGGGTTGAAGTCGTTGATATTACCGAGTATATAACGGAAGGTATTGCGAATTTTTCGGTAAACTTCAGACATCTGTTTTAAAATATCGTTGGATATTCGAATATCAGCTTGATAATCAGCAGATGCAACCCACAACCGCAATATATCGGCACCATATTTCTTAATAACCTCTTGCGGGTATATTACGTTGCCAATCGATTTAGACATTTTGCGTCCTTCGCCGTCAACGACGAACCCATGGGTGAGGACAGCATCATAAGGAGCACGGCCCGTTGTAGCTACTGAGGTCAGAAGCGATGACTGGAACCAGCCGCGATGCTGATCGCTCCCTTCTAAGTATAGATCAGCAGGCCATTTTAATTCTTCACGTTGTCTGAGTACGGCTGCATGACTGGAGCCGCTGTCAAACCAAACGTCCATGATATCAGTTTCTTTACGGAATTCTTCATGGTTGCAATGTGGGCATTTAAACCCTGCCGGTAAAATTTCAGCGGCTGATTTTGCCCACCATGAATCAGAACCTTCTTTACGGAATAATTCCTTAACGGTATTTATTGTTTCATCAGTGATGATATGCTCGTTACATTTTTTGCAGTAGAAGATTGGTATTGGAACACCCCAAGTACGTTGACGGGAAATACACCAGTCATGTCGGTCTGCAACCATATTGTGGATGCGGCTTTCGCCCCATGCCGGTATCCATCTTACATCCTCGATTGCTTTAAGAGCTTGTTCACGGAACCCGTCAACTGAGGCGAACCACTGTTCCGTTGCACGATAAATTATTGGGCTTTTGCAGCGCCAGCAGTGTGCGTATTGATGGCGGATTGAACTTTTGCCAAGCAGAGCATTAGCGCCCGCAAGAGCTTTTATAATAGGAACGTTAGCATCATGCACCAATAAGCCTTCGAATTGTCCGGCTTCGGCTGTAAAACGACCAGCTTGGTCGACAGGATTGATAACCGGCAAGTTGTATTTCATCCCTGTTTCAAAGTCCTCCTGGCCATGACCGGGAGCGGTGTGGACGCAGCCTGTACCTTGTTCCAGTGTAACGTAATCCGCTAGAACAATCGTGGAGTCACGGTCAATCAGCGGGTGGGCGAAAACTGCTCCTTCAAGGTCAGCACCTTTGCATTTGGCAAGGATGGTATAATCGCCTAAATCGTTTTCTTTTGCTACTGTCGGAATAAGCTCAACGGCCATTAAATAGATTTCGCCTTTAGCCTCTACCCATGCATATTCAAACTCGGGATGAGCGGCAATAGCGACGTTTGCAGGAATTGTCCAAGGTGTTGTTGTCCAAATTACTGCATAGACATTTTGGAAATCTACACCTACAGGAAGGGTACCTTTATCATCAACTAGTTGAAATTTAACGAATATTGCATGTGACTTCTTTTCAGCATACTCAATCTCAGCCTCGGCCAAAGCGGTCTCACATGTTGTACACCAATAAACGCTTTTAAGTCCCTTATAAATATAGCCCTTTTTAGCCATTTCGCCGAAAACTCCAATTTGTTCGGCCTCGTATTCGGGGTTAAGGGTTATGTAAGGATTATCCCAATCACCGCTTACCCCTAAACGTTTAAAATCTTCACGCTGCATATCAAGACATTTGAGAGCATAATTTCTGCACTCGCGTCTTAAATCAAGCGGGTCAAGTTCATGCCTGTTAAGACCTAATATCTTGATAGCTGCATGTTCGATTGGCATACCATGGGTATCCCAGCCTGGTACGAAAGGCGCATCATAGCCACGATGTGATTTGTATTTAACAATTATATCTTTAATGATCTTGTTTAATGCCGTGCCTATGTGAATATTACCGTTTGCGTAGGGAGGGCCGTCATGCCAAACGAATTTAGGTTTTCCTTTAGAATGAGCTACCCGTTTTTGATAAGTTTGATTTTTCTCCCAGTATTCAAGCATTTGCGGTTCCCGTTCAGGCAGGTTGCCGCGCATAGGGAAATCTGTCTGCGGTAGATTAAGTGTTTTACTATAGTCCAAAAAACTACACCTCCAAAAAAATTAAAGCCTCCCAATCCCAAAGGGACGAGAGGCTTGATATTCCCGTGGTACCACCCTAATGACTCATTGAGCCACTTAGAACGATGTAACGTTCGTCACACGGCGAATCCTCTACCCTAAGTTCGGTTCGCAGTTCAGGAGTGATATAAAACAAGATTGATTTGGTCAGGCTCACACCATATCCTGACTCGCTGACAAACCACATTTCCTGATTATGTCTCCATCATCACAATCGAGAATGTAAAGTTGATAAGTGTATTATACAAAAAGAGATTAATTTAGTCAAATATTTCAATTGCAAATTGCACGAAGTTAACTAATCTTCTTCTGCTTCAAGAATTTCAAGCTGAGCTTGGACGAGCGTCCTCATTCTTGTACGATAAACCTGAATCTGTTTCTTTAACTCTTCATACTCTCCAGTCATTCTGCGAACTTTAGTCATTGCCTCATCGATAAGCTGCTGTGATTTGATTTCAGCTTCTTTTAGCAAGAGATCCGTTTGTTTTTTTGCGTTTAGTTTGACTTCTTCAGCGGTTTCTTGTGCAATTACCAGCGTGTTATGCAGGGTGTTTTCCATATGTTGATAATGTTCAAGCTTGCTGTTCATGCGGTCAATAGTTTCCTTTAAGTCGACATTCTCACGATATAGCTGTTCATAATCCTTGATTACGCGATCAAGGAATTCATCGACTTCTTCTTCGCTATAACCCCTAAAGGATTTTTTAAACTCTTTATTATGGATGTCGAGTGGTGTCAGCATATACTCGCCTCCTGTATTATATAAAGCGTTTAAGCAAAATGCTTATTCTGCCTTTTTTAGTTTGGCCGATAATTTCGCACACTTCAACACGTCCGCGGCCGCGCATTGAAATAATATCGCCTGCTTTTATTAATTGGGAACTATTCTTGGCATTTTGCCAATTTACCTTTATTTTATCCGCAGCAATTTCATCAGACATTCTAGTTCGGGACACCCCGTACCCCGCTGCTGCTATTACATCAAGGCGCAGCGACGGAACGGTAGTTCTTATTTCTTTTACTCTCTCTTCGCGCGGCGGAATGGCACTAAGATCCGCTGTAGTAGCGGTTACTGGAGCTGCGCCAATTGATACGAGATTTTGGAGGAGGTATTCTATCAACGAGTCATCGACAATAACGTGACAGGCCCCATGTCTTAGTACGATATCACCTAATACCTCGCGCTTTAAACCTAACCCCATAAGGCTACCTAAAACATCCCGGTGCGTTATGTGGTAATGAAGAGAGTCCCAGCTGATCAAAATAGCTGCTATGTTGAAATTGACATTTCCGGAATAGTCTTCAGCAACAAAGGCTGCCCTAACTCTTTCAGCTCCTTGATATCCTCCATCGCTTACTATAGATATCTGATTGTAGTGGGCACCTATAGTATCAACAATACTGAACCCGTGTGGATCTAAAAAGTCAGTCACTTTATAACGGCGATATTTAATAGCATATTCAACGAGATCAAGCAATCTAGCCGCTAAATCCCCATCACCTTGAGAGCGATAAAAACGCAAAATTTTTTCTCTATCAGTCATGCTAGCGTTTCCCCATTTCAGCTGAGCGTTCAGATGCTGCTATGACAGCATCAATAAGCGCAGCTCTAACGCCACGTTGCTCCAAAACATGGATGCCGGAAATAGTTGTTCCGGCTGGCGATGCAACCATGTCACGCAGTTTAGCCGGATGCTCGCCTGTTTCAAGCACCATTTTGGCTGTCCCTAAAAGAGTCTGTGCCGCCAACATTATGGCAGCTTGACGTGAAAGACCTACTTTTACACCTGCGTCAGCCAACGCATCAATAATAACAAAGCCGTAACCAGGACCGCTTCCGGACAAGCCTGTAACAGCGTCCAACAGTGATTCATCAACAACAACAGCTTTGCCTGATGCCGAAAAGATTTGCATTGCAACCTCACCATCAGCTGTAGAGGCATGTTTGCCAAGGGAAATGGCGGACATGCCCTCGCCAACGGCAAGGGGAGTATTAGGCATCACACGAATAATAGGTATGCTGGGTAGGTATTTCTCAAGCTTTGCAATACTTACACCAGCGGCGATTGATAAGACTAGTGTTGATTGTGATACAGCCGATTTTAGCGGAGTAATAACACTATCTAAAACCTGGGGTTTTACTGCTAAAAATAGAATTTCTGACTGTTCTGCAATTTGTTGATTATCATAAGCGGTGGTTATGCTAAATTTTTTACTCAAATACTCAAGCCTAGAATGTGATATGTCACTTACCATAATATTAGCGGATTTGCCTAAACCGGAGTTTAATAGGCCTGTAATAATTGCTTCAGCCATTGCTCCTCCGCCAATGAACCCAATTCGTTTACTGTTAAGCATCGTCTTCCTCCTGAGCTTCGCCTACTTGGAATTCCAAGGCAATATAGCCTTGTCGGTTCCTTCTTCATGCGGACTGTAGGCGACATCAACATTGTTTGGTGCGCATAAAAAAATATTATTCCCGATCTTTTGAATGGTTCCACCCAGTGCATAGGTTGTACCACTGATAAAATCAATCATTCGTTTGGCAACTTCTTTTTCAGTATTTTCAAAGTTAACTACTGCTGGCTTACGGCTTTTTAGATAATCCGCTATATGCTGAGCATCATCAAAGGATAGCGGCTCTACAACCATGACCTTCATCTGCTTCTGCGATGTGGCCAAGTTGACTACATTATTCAGACTAGTGGCATTGCCTTTCTTGGATTTAGTGTCTATTTCTTCAACTCTAGGTTTTTGCTCTTCTTCTACCTCTACAGATTCAAAGAGACCTAAGCTG
Organism: Veillonellaceae bacterium; assembly: GCA_012523975.1. Taxonomy (NCBI): domain Bacteria; kingdom Bacillati; phylum Bacillota; class Negativicutes; order Veillonellales; family Veillonellaceae; species Veillonellaceae bacterium. Next base: position 48,528 of record JAAYSF010000065.1, on the reverse strand, counting down.
CCCCAAACCTTTTCCATAAATTTCACTTTTCATCGTCCTCCCTTAGTATTCACGATTTCCAAATATTGCGGTTCCAATTCTAACAAGATTGGCCCCTTCCTCAATAGCAATGGTATAATCATTGGTCATTCCCATTGAAAGCCATTTAATTTCAGTATTTGGCAGATTAAGAAGGGCAAGTTCCTTATATAAATTGTACATTTCCCGAAAAATAGGCCGAGCGGATTCGGCATTTTCATAAAACGGCGCTATTGTCATAAGGCCGCAGAGTTTCAAATTCTCTAAAGTAGAAATTAATCTTGCCATCTCATGGGTTTTTTCAGTTGGCAGGCCAAATTTTGTTTCTTCATTAGCAACATTAACTTGAATCAGAACATTCTGTATCTTGTTTGACTTTTGGGCTACCCGATTAATTTCTACAGCTAAGCGCTCACTATCAACTGAATGGATTAAATCAAATAGTGGGACAGCTTGTCTTACCTTATTTGTCTGTAAATGACCAATTAAGTGCCATTCAAGGCTTTGGTCTAGCAAGGGGTGCTTGCTTAATGCCTCTTGGACACGGTTTTCGCCGATTGATGAAACTCCAGCTACAACAGCTTGCTTAATAGTAGAAACTGGGTGATTTTTAGTTACAGCGACCAGTTTTACGTGCTGACCTGTTATAAAATCGCCGACTCTCCTATTTATAGCGGCATTGATATTATGTAAAACGTTTTGTAATGTGTTCGTTATCACTATAAGTCAATCCTCCACATTTTCTATTCGCGAATAAACATAATTTTCCTCTAGTAGTCTTTCCTTCATGGCAAAAAATATATAATTGGTCCTAAAAAAATAAGACCCTTCCGGCCTTATTCAAAAATAACGTTTTATAATGAGATAACAGCGCCTAATCGACCAGTCAGGCCATGTTCGGCGCGGTGGGAGTAAAACAAGCTAGTATTACAGGATGTACACATACCGCTGATAACAATATTGGGGCTTTTTACACCTATCTCTTCAAGCTGAATTTTATTAGCCATCCATAAATCAAGTTTCCAATGAGTTTCGCTTGTTTGTTTTACAAGCTGCTTCCAAGATTTAAAATTTTGCATAAGTTTAATAATTACATTTTGGTCGACTTCGTAACAGCAGGCTCCAATCGAAGGACCTATGCCAACTAAGCAATCCGAGGGAATTGTTTGGAATTGGGAGGCCATCTTCAGAATAGTTTTTTGGGCAATCTTTGCCACTGTCCCTTTCCAGCCAGCATGACATACAGCTACAACATTTCGGATTGGGTCAACAATTAGTACTGGTACACAATCAGCATAAAACAACATCAGTGGTATATTCGGAATATTAGTAATCAAAGCGTCAGTATCTTCTATTGACTGGTCATAAGATGCATGTCCTTTACCCATATCAACATGCGAAACTATCGCAATATTATCGCCATGAGTTTGCTGTGCGGTAACTACTTTGTCAAAAACAACTCCCGCTGCCTCGCAGAAAAGCAGTCTGTTGTAAATAACATCATGCTGGTTATCGCCGGTATGCAGACCTAAATTAAGCTCTGAATATGGTGGACGGCTCATGCCCCCAATCCGAGTTGATATGCCATGCTTGACGTGGAGGCGGCAAAAATGACTAAACAAGCCATACTTAACGCCGTTCTCAGATTTATCGATAAAAAAATCGTTCATAATTCCTCCTTACGAGTTTTTACAAACACCACAACGAGTGCAGCCTTTAGTACAAGGGGCAGTAAACTGTTCTTGGCGGGCTTTGTCAAGTTCATGCAATAGATATTTGGAATCAAAAGCCATATCAAGGTGCTGCCAAGGCAGTAACGTATCGGTTCGATCTAATCTGCCTGACAAATAAAACTCTTCGGACAGTCCGTAGTTTCGCAAAGCTTTTTTAAAAGCCTTACTGCCGCCATTTTTATGGGCTTCAAGCAAAACCTGGGCTAATCTTCTATCACCACGCGCTAGAATGCCTTGAATATACGATTCCTTGGTAGACTCTAGAAGTAACTCTATGTTTTTTCTAGCTTTAAACTGTGCTGTAAGATATTTAAACTTGTCCTCGACTTCGGCAGGGGTTGCCATTGGAAGCCATTGAAAGGGCGTAAAAGGCTTTGGAATAAAAGGGTTAACACTTAGTGTTAACTTACCTTTGCTGCCTTGCAGTTCCATATGTTTTTTTATATTGTCGGCCATTACTACAATGGCATCAATATCTTCCTGCTGTTCAAATGGAAGTCCGACCATAATATAAAGGCGAATGTTTGGAATGCCAGCCTTGATAGACATTTCAACCGAATTGAATAAGTCTTCATCAGAGATGGTTTTGTTAATGATATGGCGCATTCTGATACTTCCGGCCTCTGGGGCAAGCGTAACAGTCTTTTGTCCGCTTTTTGCTAAGCCGTCTACCAAGCTTTGCGTCAATGAATCGGCACGGAGTGATGCAACTGAAAAGCCCATATTTTGGCTGATAATTGATGTGCATAGCTTATCAATCTCAGGGTAATCCGAGATTGCCGCTCCCATAAGCCCAATCTTAGCATGATAGTGCTTAGCTAATAAGATTGATTTTTTAAGCCTTTCGAGGGATCTAACTCGGGGTTCGCGAAAACAGTAGCCCGCCATACAAAAACGACAATGTCTACCGCAGCCGCGGGCAACTTCAATTAAAAACATATTTTTAAACTCAGTATGGGATGTAACAATAACGGAATGAGCCTCGTATTTATTTAGGTCGGCTACCCAACGACGGCGAATTGTTTTGGGTACATCGGCCATCCGGTGTATTTCTTGAATAGAACCGTCATCTTTGTAAACTGGCTGATAAAACCTTGGAACATAAAGTCCGGCAATATTGGCGAGTTCAAGCAGAGTGCTTTCACGGGTTATTCCCCGATTTTGGCAGTCATAGTATGTATCTAAGAGGTCGTGAATGACCTCCTCACCTTCCCCTATTACAAACACGTCGACAAAATCTGCCATTGGCTCGGGATTAAAAGTTGCGCAAGGCCCTCCAGCAATAATAATTGGGTCGCCTTCACCACGATCAGCGGATTTTAAGGTAACCTTACCAAGTTCTAAAATAGCGAGAAAATTAAAGTAATCCATTTCAAAGGTCAGAGAAAAGCCGATAAGCGGAAACTCATAAAGCGGAAGCTGGTTTTCAATAGACATAAGCGGAGTATTGGTGCGCCGATACTCTTGTTCAAGTTTTTTTTCCGGCATGAAGACGCGCTCACAAGCTGTATCACTGCGTGAATTAATCTGCTGGTAGACAATATGCAGGCCGAGATTTGACATGCCAACATGGTACGTATTTGGATAAACGAAAGCAAACCGATTGCGCGCTCCAGGGGCATACACGGTAGTACCGCTTTCCTGCGAAAGAATTTGTTGCAGTTTCTCTTTTAGATTCCAAGACAATAGTTTTCACTCCAGTTAGAGCAACAGCCCACTTTACTGTGAGCTGTTGAATATTTTCAGCCTTATTTTATCCAAATGCTCCGGACTAAGCTTTCCGCCATCTAGCACGTCCAACATATCATTTAATAAAATCGTTAACTCAGATAGTTTGTTAGTATAATGATGCTGTAAGATAAGTATCTGTATAGCAAGCACTATAGTCGCCATCGAAAGTATTATTTCCAGCAGAGTCAAGAATATCACCTTCCCTATTTTTGCAGTACTTTATAGTATATGAGTTAAACAGGGAAAAATGACATTTTTATTCTGTAACGAGTATTTACGCCAATTTAGCCGAAAATTTGTCCAAGGCTTAAAGTGGTTATCTATCGTTTAAGTGACTAGTATCGTTGAGTAAAGAAACCATGATACGATTATCGTAGTAGTCAAGAATGCTGACTGCTGTATTATCCTGCCTGATATTCCAAACATAGTTAAGATGGATATTAAGGGCAGCACAGATGAGGGTACGGATGGTACCACCATGGGCAACTACTACAATATTTTGGTCTTTGTGATTTGCGGCTATTTTAGCTAATGCTTTTGAGGCACGTTCTCTCAGCTGCGGGAAAGATTCTCCTCCGGGAATAGTCACTTCATCCGGACAGGTAAAAAGCTTATCCATAATCTGCGGCCATCCTGAATTTATATTAGTATAGGTAAGGCCTTCCCAGTCGCCGAAACTAATTTCACGCAGCTCTGGTACACCGATTACTTGCAGATTGTGCTTCGCGGCTATTATTTCAGCGGTCGCGAAAGCGCGACTTAAGTCACTTGAGTATATCGCCGAAATAGATTCGTTAGCCAGTCTTTTTGCAACCATTTGTGCCTGTTCCAGGCCTTTTTCAGTTAGCGCTATATCGGTTTGCCCTTGATATTTCATTTCTACATTCCACAGCGTTTGTCCGTGCCGTACTAAGATTATTTTTGTCATATAATCACCTACATATATTTTGTAAGGCTCTTAGTAAATGGTTATTCTGATCAGATTTTTTCACCGCTAGACGGATATAGCAGTCTGAAAGGCCAGGGTAATTGCTGCAATCACGAATTAGGATATCTTGCTGTGCCAATTGTGTACGTAACTGATATGATTTCATCTTTGTATTACTAATATCGACTAGTATAAAGTTTACCGAAGGCTGGTAAGGCCTAAGTGATGAAATTAATTTAATTTGGTCGTAAAAATCATCTTTTGCCTGATTAATTAATTGTTTAGTGGTACGGCGAAAATCATGGTCTGCCAGTGCCGCTACACCTGCACACTGCGCTAGAGAATTGACATTCCAAGGGTCTTTTCCCTTATGCATGAGATTTGTCAGTTTGGGCGACGCTAGGGCAAATCCTAGCCTTAGTCCAGGAATGGCATAGAACTTCGTCAACGAGTGAAGTATTATTAAATTTTGATAAAGCGGTAGTAAACGGCGGCATGTATAATGAGTGTCATCGACTAAAAAATCAAGGAAGGATTCATCAACAACAACAAAAGTATTACGTAACTGTGCAGCTCGAATAATAGGCTCAAGCTCCTGGGTTTTCATAATGGTGCCTGTAGGGTTATTCGGGTTACCAATAAACAAAATATCGACTGGATTAGTCTGTATCTCGTAAATAAGATTATAAATGTTAATTTGAAAGTCATTTTGGGAATTTAGATATAAGTGTTTGACTTCTGATCCGGAAGAGCGGGCAGCACGTTCATACTCACTAAAGGTAGGAGCGGGCACTAAAACTTGCCGCGGCCGTACCGTATTGCATAATACATATAATAATTCAACTGCCCCATTCCCGGCTGTGATTGAGCGTCGATCGACATCATAGTACCTGCTTATGGCTGTTTTGAGATCATGAGCATCAGCATCAGGATAGGCTGTTATTCTGTCCAAATTAGCCAACAGAGATTGACGCAAGCTGTCCGATAAACCCAGCGGATTAATATTAGCACTGAAGTCGAGAATATTAGCTACATTGCTACCACGTCGGACTGCATTATAGATATTACCGCCATGTTCAAAAGCATTTAGCCCACCTATTGCTATCACCTTCCCATATTTGTAGTCCGCCTGAGATAATTTTAACTGTTTTTAGATATTTTGCGTCAGGGTAAGTTTTACAGATAGCTGAAATACAGGGTATAAGATCTTTATTACTATTCCTATCAAAAAGCACGCCTAAGACTGAGCCGCTATGAGCAACGTTAACCCCAGCAGCGTTAAAATGTTTACTTAAATCTATAATACCTTCGAGATTTGGCTTAATTAAGATACTTTGGTTAGCTAGAGCACTAATTGTCGCACCTTGGCCGATTAGTTTGACATCATGGGTAGCAAAACCTTTTGTTACCAAATCAAGTGCGAGTCTAACATCTTTTTCCTTTTCCCTGTTTAATACCGGCAAATCATTGCGTTGGTTGAAGTGTAAGGTGTCTATTTCACCACCTACATCAAAAACAGCTATATCTATATCGGGCGGAGTACCTAAATACTTCCGAGTATGACCTGTTACATGGTCAAACATGAGTATCCCAGGGTAAAAAATGGCGTCAGTTGGCTCGATTTCTAACGCGATGTCAGCTAATTCTGCAGGTGTTAGAGTTTTACCATGGTAGAGAGCAACAGCCTGGCAAGCTGAGCTTATGTCGGCACTGCTTGATGCCATACCTTTTCCAATTGGTAATTGAGAACTAATATGAAAATCGAAGTGGACATTCGTAATATTGAGATATTGTAATGTTTTTGCAATAGCTGTACGCACTTTAATATAATCATATTTCTCTGAAGGTCGTGTTGACGGTATTACTGTAACTTCAGAAAATATGTTAACAGGGCAGGTTATTAAAAAATTTTCGCCATCTATTGTTCCTTGTACCAGTTCTCCGCAAGAACCAGGAGCTTTTACTGTTACCATTTGCTCTCCCCTGTCTTAGGAAATCCATTTTTTGATTGAAGAGATTACCTTAATCGGTAATATAAGAAATCTTCGCTTGATCGAATGTAGACATTCCATTAAAAACTTTTAGTCCGGCATCAAGTAATGTCATACCTAGTGCTGCTCCAGTTCCTTCACCCAAACACATATGGAGATTAAGCATTGGCTTTAAGCCAAGTTCCTGAAGAATTATTTTATGACCGGGTTCGGGCGATTGATGAGCTGCTATTAGATAGTCTTTTACAATCGGGCAAAGACGATAAGCAGCATATGCCGCAGTCGAGGCAATAAAACCATCCATCACAATTAAGACGCGCCGATAAGCTCCTGCCAACGCGACGCCAGTAAGGGCGGCTATTTCTAGTCCGCCGATTTTTGTCAGAACATCAATAACATCATCGGGATTAGGACGATTGACGTTGATGGCCTGCTGAATGATGTTAATCTTATGCATCAATAGATTATCACTAAGACCAGTACCTTTACCAGTGACTTCGGCAGAAGAATATCCGGTAAGAACGCTGGTTACTGCTGAACTAACGGCGGTATTTCCGATACCCATTTCGCCAAGTCCGATAATTTGAGTTCCCTCATCTATTAGTGACATGGCGACACTGATACCGGTTTGGATTGCGGCGATTGCGTCCGCCCTGTTCATAGCTGGTCCAAATTTTATATTGTTTGTGCCGTAGCGAATTTTGTTATGGCGAATGGGTAAGCTGGCCGGTAAGTCTATTTTTACACCAACATCGACCAACACCAGTTCAGATTGTGCATGTTTAGTTAATACATTAATTCCAGCGCCGCCATTTACAAAATTAAAAACCATTTGAGCTGTGACTTCTTGTGGGTAGGCGCTCACTTGCTCGCAGGCTACACCATGGTCTGCAGCCATCAAAACTACGGCTTTTTTCAGTGAATCGGGAATGACTTTTAAGGCTCCGGCAGTCTGAATAACTACAGATTCAAGGTCTCCTAAGCTGCCTAATGGTTTTGTAAGACTATTCAACCGAATTTGTGCTTTTTCCATAGCAGCTTCATCCAGCGGTCTAATATTTTCGATAAATTGTTGTAATTTATCCACATTAAGCGCCTCACACTATAAAAATAAAAACATTAGCAATACAATGACCTCGGTTAATTCGGTTACTGCTCCATATACGTCACCAGTTAGACCACCTAAAATCTTTGTCAAGTATTTTGCAAACACAACAGTAAAAACCACAACGGCAGCGAAGCTTAGTAAAGCTTGCTTGCCAAGCGGAATAAGCAGCAAGATAGTGAAGATCGCTGCAATAATAAGCGATCTTGAATTAGCATGCTGAGCAAAGGCCTTACCAATCCCATCTGGTTTAGCATACGGAAAGGCAGTTATACCAATAACCATAGCGAATCTGCCTAAAACAGGCATGGAAAACAAGGCCAAAGGCAGTAACGAAGGAGCAATATCGGTGATTAATGACCACTTCAGCAATATTAATAAGATAAAAGTAGTTACGCCGTTTGCTCCAACTCTGCTATCTTTCATTATTTCCAACTTACGCTCCTTTGAGCGTCCGGAAAATATGCCATCCATGGTATCCATGAAACCGTCGCAATGTAGGCCGCCTGTAAGCAAAATAGGGACAGCGGTCAATATTGTGGCCAATACGTGAGGCGGCATATAAAATCCTATAGCCGGTAACCAACCATCAATAATGTAATTCACTGCTACAAGAATCATTCCGATAATTGCACCAATTACCGGGAAAAATTTCACACTGCGTCCAAAACTATCCGGCATCCAGTCAGACTGATCTGCGATTTTTATTCGAGTTAAGAACTGTAGACCAGTTATAAAATCATTCATGTATTTTCTGGCATTTCATGTGCCAGCCTCCATATGCGACTGATTATAATGTTAAGATAATGAAAAGTAAGGTGGTACCATACATTAACTTAATTGTTTTTTCAATGTGTAGCGGTTCCAACTTATTAATTTCTACTCCCATATAGGCTCTTAAAGAAGGCACTCCACCATAATAATTTAATCCGCCTAGTCGAATACCGAGCGCCCCCGCAACTCCTGCCTCGGTAATCCCGCTATTTGGGCTAGGATGCTTAGGTGCATCTCTCATGATTGATTTTAGAGCAGAGGTTGCATTATAACGCAACACAAAGGATATTATGATAATAAGCACACCTGTTATACGGGCTGGAATGTAATTAAATATATCATCAAGTCGTGCTGCCGGCATGCCAAAATCAAGATATTTGGCATTTCTGTACCCGACCATAGAATCTAGAGTATTAACGGCACGATATAGAAAAGCTAGTGGTACGCCGCCGATCAGAAAATAAAAGAGGGGCGATATTATACCGTCTACTATATTCTCTGCTACCGTTTCAACTGTAGCCCGCGTGATTTCACCGGTATCCAGTTTGTCAGTATCACGGCCTACAATCCAACCAACTTTAAAGCGAGCTTGTGTTAAATCGCCGTTAAGCATGTAGTTTTTAATTTCGTTGCCAGCTTCCGCTAAGCTGCGAGGTGATATTGTAAAGCTTAGAGCTAATGCTCCTCCGATGAAGGCATAAATTGGCCCTAATAAACTCAAGGCGAACATAATTAACCATACTGACGTATATGTTATTGATAGCACCAGGCAGACAAGCAATACGCCTGTTATGATTTTATACCTCGACGACTTAGCAGGCTTAAGCAAGATGCTCTCAAAGAAAGCAATCAGATTTCCAATCAATACTACAGGGTGAAACCGCGAGCGTGGATCGCCGATTGCAGTATCCAAAATTAGGGCGGCAACCGGTAAATAGTTATCCATGTTATCCACCTATAATTTGGTATAGAAGTTTCATGTTAAGATGATTTCTTACAGTAGCTGCTAAGTTGTCATAGCTTTTTTCTTTACGGGCTTGAACATCATTAAAGGAAATTAACGGGTTGAGTCCTTTTCGAATTCGCAGGGCGTCAATTATGGCTCTGCGATAGTTATTATTATCAAATATTCCATGAATATAAGTACCCATAACTAATCCATCATTTCTAATTGCCCCATCGTTTACCGATACTGGTTCACCTGACCTGGCAGTAATTGCAAATGCATGGGTGACGGGCGCAATAAAATCAGTTTTTCCCATATGAATTTCATAACCATTCAAATTAGCTTCAGAAATATCCAGGTTTAGGAATTTGTGATGATAACATTTTGCCAATACCTGATGAGTAGTTTTTTGTGCTGCAAAAGTCGTAATGATATCTAGTAAACCTAAACCATCTATACGGTCTAGGTCAGACTCGGTATGGTAAGGGTCGCGGATCTCTTTGCCCAGCATCTGGTAACCGCCGCAGATACCAACTATTGGCGTACCTCTTTCCGCTAGACTGAGTAGTTCTTGATCATAACCATTTTCGCGAAGATAAATAAGGTCCTCGGTGGTATTTTTACTGCCTGGCAGAATCACTAGGTCGGGCTTGCCGATTGATTCGCCCTTGCGGATAAACCGTACTGTAACGTCTTTTTCATTGGCAAGTGCGTCAAAATCGGTGAAATTTGATATTTTAGGTGTACGAATTACAGCTATCTCAATGTCACGTTGGGGATTATTTGCTTTATCGTCTAATGATACTGAATCCTCGTCATCGATACCTATATCTTCAATATGAGGGATTACACCAAGGATAGGCTTACCAGTTTTTTGCTCTAAAAAATCTAAAGCAGGTTTTAAAAGAGCAATATCACCGCGGAACTTATTGATAATAATTCCTTTTACAAGGTCACGCTCATCAGGATCAAGCAATTCAAGTGTCCCTACAACCGACGCTAATGCTCCGCCCCTATCAATATCGGCAACTAACAGAACTGGCGCTGATATCATTTTAGCAACCCGCATATTTACAATATCATTGGCCTTTAAGTTTACTTCAGCAGGACTTCCGGCTCCCTCAATTACGATAGCATCAAAACTAGCCATTAGTTTATTCAAGCATTCTTTAACTGTACTTAAGGCCTTTAAACTATAACCTTGATGGTATTCTTTTGCTGACATGTTGCCGATAGGCTTACCCATTAAAACAACCTGCGAGCATGAATTTCCGGTGGGTTTTAAAAGAACGGGATTCATTTCAACCATCGGTTCTAAGCAAGCGGCCTCGGCTTGGGCAACCTGGGCCCGTCCCATCTCTTCCCCTGTTTTTGTTACATATGAATTTAAGGCCATATTTTGGGCTTTGAAAGGCACCACTTTATAGCCATCTTGATATAGGATTCGACATAAAGCTGTAGTCAGAATGCTTTTACCGACATGAGAACTTGTCCCTTGGAGCATTATCGATTTAGCCATGTCTAACGCCTCCTTCTCCAAGTTTTACAGCTAGTTTCTTTAATTCGACAGGCAAGCCGCTGACTACGAGGTAGACCTCTTCTGCAGAGGCTGCCACTTTCTGGTTGACCCAACCAGCCATATCACGATATTCCCGTGCTAGCGCGTTGTCAGGCACAATACCAAGGCCGACCTCGTTAGTAACAAAAATAACAGTTGCTGTGCTTTGACGGGCAGCTTCAATTAGCTGTTCTACCCTGTTTAATATATAGCTCACTCGTTCTTCACGGTGCTTATGTGCTTCACTTGAAAGTAACAGGTTTGAAGTATAAAGGGTTAAGCAGTCAAATAAGATTACATCAGCGGATGCCGCAGCCGCTTTAATAGTATCAGCATCTGCATAAGGAGCTTCATAAGTAAGCCAGTTGTTTGGCCGCCGTTCGCGGTGCATGGTAACACGTTCTTGCATTTCTGTGTCATATATTTGGGCGGTAGCAATATAAGCAACAGTTTTTCTCTGTTCTGAAGCGTATTGTTCAGCAAAGGTACTTTTTCCGCTTCTGGCCCCCCCTGTTACAAGAATTATTTTACCTGACATAGCCGTCCCTCCCTCCGTAACCTGATGGAAGTTGAAAAAATCATTTATGAGTCTTTCGATATTGCTGACATTGTCTTATGAACTGAGCAGCTGCATCTAAATTTCCAGCAAAATGTATATGTAAATAAGAAGCTAGAAGGTTATTATCACTGTATCCAGCATTATAAATTGCGCCAGTTCTCATTTTTTTAATTTCAAAAGCCCATGGAAAACTGTCAGGACAATCTGGAATCATGCGGGAAAAATGGAACTCATGTCCTCTCAAGACATTTCCCGGATTAGCAAGGACATTTGTTTTCAATGGGCTTGCTTCGATATAACCAACTGTCTGAAGTTTTGATTCCATAGTGCATATTGCCGGTATAGCACCGACCATGTCGTAAACATTTCCGTCAAAATCAATAACTTGCCGAGTTAAATACATCAGTCCGCCGCATTCAGCATAAATAGGCATATCACATTTACTGGCTTCTAAGATTGCAGAACGCATCTGGTTATTTTGTGTTAATTGCTTAACAAACATTTCTGGAAAGCCGCCGCCAAGGATAAGACCATCAACATTAGGCAGAACAGTATCATTTAGAGGGCTAAATGGCACTAATTCTGCTCCTAAGGATTCTAAAGTCTCGAGACTTTCTGGATAGTAGAAGGAAAAAGCCTCATCTTGGGCTACACCAATACGAACAGTTTTCGCAATGGTTACAGGCCTGCTTTTAGACGAATATACAATTGGATCTGTATTTTCGGAAATTTCAACAATGCGAGCGAGATTAACCTGAGCGCCTATTTGCTCTGTCATGGCATTTACAGTATTAGTCGCACAGTTTTCAGTAATCGGTGTCAAACCTAGATGACGCTCAGGCATAGACAAAGCATCGTTACGGAAAATACAGCCCAATACTTCAATACCTAATTTGTCCATGGCTTGGCAGATCATATCGCGATGGGCAAGTGAGCCTAGTCGATTTAGAATGACACCAGCTAGATTTATATTAGAATCATACATCTTATAGCCTAAAGCAATGGCAGCAGCACTTTCTCCCATTGACTTAGCATCAATAACCAGTACTACTGGAGCTTTTAATAATTTAGCAATTGACGCCGTACTGCTAATACCTTTTCGGCCGCCATCGTAGAGGCCCATTACGCCCTCAATTAGGGCTAAGTCACTGTTCTTCGCTGTTTGAGTGAAAATTGCAGTCAGTTTTTCTTCAGGTATCAGCCAAGTGTCCAAATTGTGAGAGGGTTTGCCGCTGGCGAGAAAATGATAACCCGGGTCAATATAGTCCGGTCCGACTTTATAAGACTGGACATTACGGCCACTTTGCTTAAGCGCACCCAATAGTCCGGTAACTATTGTAGTTTTGCCAACCCCGCTCGAAGTGCCGGCAATTACAATACGCGGCAGTTTAATTGCTTGCATTTCTGTCTCCATTAGTATTCAATTCCCCTTCGCGCATCCAGGCCGCTTGTCATTGGGTGCTTAACTGGGTAGCAAATTGTTATTTCATCAGCAATACTCATTAACTCAGGCGGCATATTGCGACCCGTTAAAATTATTTCGACATGGTAAGATCTTGACTTGACAATCTCAAGAACATCATCAATTTTTATTAATCCGTGTTTAAGGGCATGGCTGATTTCGTCCATAATTAGCAGGTCGATGTTATCGTTACTAAGAACTTCACGGACGTAAGCTAAAGCCTGGGGTGCAAAGTTATTTAGCGGATTACGGTTTTCTCGAAAACAACGTCCGCATTTATTGCAAACAGCTGTTCCGGCTTTAATTTGAGCCGAGATAGGACAACCAAATCCAAATTGTTTAATTTCAATTGGCGGTTTGATTAAATTAACAGCAAAGAGTTCTCCGGTATATCCGGTTCCTTTTAGAAACTGAACAACCGAGACTCGGCGATTTAGTCCGGCTGCTCGAACAGCCGAGCCTAAAGCTGCAGTGGTTTTGCCTTTACCGTCGCCAGTAAAAATACGTAATAAGCCTTTTTTATCCATAATTACTCCAACATATAGAGTAAAGCGTTGGTGGTTGCAGCAGCAATCGGACTGCCACCCTTATTCCCTAATACTGTGATATAGGGAACATCGGAGGTAACCGCTAACAAGTCTTTGGATTCAGCGGCTCCGACAAAGCCTACCGGAACACCGATAATTAACGCTGGCCGGATACCTGTTTCTTTCATCATATTAAGGACTTCAAAGAGTGCGGTAGGAGCATTACCGATAGCAATTATTGAACCATCCAGCTGCTGTCCGAAAGATCTCATAGCTGCCATAGAACGTGTTATACCAAGCTTTTTCGCTGTAATGGCAATGGCTTCATCATTTATTAAGCAATTTACAGCGCCGCCTAATTCGGCAAGGCGCCGTTTGTTAATGCCAGTGCGTACCATTTCCACGTCGCAGTAGATTTGGCAACCTGCTTTGAGTGCCTTACAACCTGCGGCTATCGCTTCGGGGTGAATCTTAATAACTTTTGCATAATCCGGATCACCAGATGCATGAATTATGCGTGAGAAAACTTTTATTTCCTGCGGTGATAGATTATAACCTGCCAAATATGGCCTTATTATCTCCATGCTGCGGGCTTCAATGACAGCAGGTTGAGTTATGTAATCCATTACATTGCCTCCCGAATACGTTCTAACAGTATGTCAGCAATGCGAGGATCGGGACCGATATGAGCGGCCATTTTAATAGGCACGCCGGGAAATTTGGTTTCTAAAACAGCGATTTCTTCCGGAATATCCGATTGAATGTGAACCCCGTTAGCCAAGAACATCGGCGCGATTATTATTTTGGTTGCGCCGTTATTGATTAGTTTTTCAACGGCTTCATCGATACCGGCTAATCCAGATTCACGGTTCATAATTGCCGTCTCAACGAGTTGTTCTCCTGATTTTAATTTGACTAATGATGCTACTTCAAAGGCAACCTGATTAGCCTCCGCTACGCTAGCACGGCTGCCGTGACCAAGTACTACTATTCCTAAACTCATTTAAAAACCTCCTGAACGTACTCTAATATCTGATCGTAGTTGAAAACAACTTTGTCGTAGTTAATTTTTGGCCTGTCAATTACGATAATTGACAGGTTTAGTTCCATGGCGGCAGAAAGCTTAGTATCACTGCCCCCTATCTGTCCGCTATTCTTCATGATAAGGACTTCAGCGCCGAAATCCTTGAACATCGCGTAATTCAACTGATGGGAGAATGGCCCTTGTAAAGCAATTATATCGTTAAGACCGAATCCAAGCTCGACACACTGCGTTATTACTTGAGGATCAGGCAGTACCCTAGCAATTAACCGATGGTTTTTTAGCTTTGGCTCCGCCGTAAAAATTCCAAGCATTCGGCTGCCCGTTGTCAAAAAAATTACTTGCCCAAGATTAGCTGCTTGGCGGGCTGCTTGGTGATAGCTTGTCACAATATGAAGCTTATCATAATATGGTAAATCAAGTGCAGGCCTCTCGTAACGCAAATACTTTGTGTTAGTAATTTGACAAGCCTTTATAGCATTTTGGGACACGTTGACAGCGTAAGGGTGACTCCCATCAATCACTAGTTTGATATGATTAAATTGAATGAATTGCACCATAGCGTTCGCGTCTAGCTTGTCTGTATTAACGACGAGATTATTCTGCGCGGCTAAGTCCCTGCCATGCTTGCTTACTACTGAAACTACAACCTGATGGCCGGCTTGAGCGAGATTAGCTGCTAACTGTCTTCCGTCCTTAGTACCGGCCAAAACCAGAATCATAGTTTATAGCCTCGCGGGGTAATCATGCGTCCATCTTTTACGTAAGTCTGGCTATTGCCGATTATGACCAACGAGAACATATCAATGTGTTCTTTAGTAAAATTATCAAGTGTAGCAATCGTCATACTCTCACTTGGACGGCTTGCACTGTTCACGATGCCAACCGGCGTTGCAGCTGAACGGTGGTTTAAGACAATTTCTCTAACCTCTTCGATTTGATTTACGCGACGATGGCTTTTGGGATTATAGAGCGCAATTACAAAGTCTCCGGCAGCAGCCATTTCAACGCGCTTTTTTATTAATTCCCAAGGTGTTAACAGGTCACTTAGACTGATTACGGAAAAGTCATGCATTAGAGGCGCCCCAAGTATAGCAGCGGCGGCCCCGACGGCACTTATACCTGGAATAATAACAACCTCCGGCCGCTGGCCTTCAGGATATTGTTGGACAAGTTCCAGGACTAGTCCGGCCATTCCGTAGATGCCTGGATCACCGCTTGAGACAACGGCAACTTTTTTGCCTTTCATGGCTTCTTCTACAGCGGCACTACAGCGATCAACCTCTTGCATCATTCCCGTCCCGATAATCTCTTGTGTAGTAATTAGCTCTTCTACTAATTTGAGGTAGGTATTATAACCGACTACCACATCGGCTCCAACAATGCTGTTTCTGGCCCGGGGACTCATATCAAGAGCCGAACCAGGACCAATGCCGATGACGGCTAATTGACCTCGGCTATTGCTACAGTCACACCCGGATATTTGGCTTTGGTCAACAGCAGGTTGTTTGTTTGTCCCATTAAAAGCGCTGCCGCTTCGCATACATTTCCAACTCCTATCTCTTTTTCCACGAATCTGGACACTTCAAGGTTATTTATTTCAATGCAAGACTTAAGTTCCTGATTATTAAAAAACTTTATTGGAACATCTATTTTGGCCGCAAATTCAAGCAGGCCGTCTTCATCGCTTTTTAAAACGGTGCTGCCAAGCATTGTAATACTTTGAAGACTGCGCCCAATTTTGCTACAGGCATCTTCGACTGCTCGCCAAATTGCCGTCTGTGATGTGCCTCTGCGGCAACCAATGCCGACAGCAAGATTTGGTTTTCTTAAGTAAATGTGGGGTTTTTTGAGAGTATAGTGCTTGCTGGTAATAAGAACAGCAGCAGAAAATTCAATTTTACTAAGCATGGCGATATTTTCCATTTTAATTCCTAATGTGTTTGTTGCAAGTTTATAATGCTCATATTCAGGTGAATCAAAGTCGGCAAAAAATTCAACTGTATCATTGTTGGCAATTGCAGCATTGATATCTTTTAGACTATCGAAGGGTTCGATGGCCAGTCCAAGTTTAGCGGCAAGCAAATCTGCGGCGGGCTTATCGGCTACGTCTGTTGCAGTAGTGATTACAGCTTCTGCTCCTAATATTCGGCTAATTTTTAGCGTTAATTCATTTGCGCCGCCAATGTGCCCAGACAGTAAACTGATTACGTGCTGGCCTTGATCATCCATCACTACGACGGCAGGATCAAATCGTTTGTCGTTTACAAATGGGGCTATGACCCGAACGACGATCCCCGCTGCCATGATAAAAATGAGAGCATCATATTTATTAAAAATATCGTTCATTAGCGAACTAAGACTAGTATAAACAAAGCCAGTAAGTGTAGGGTTACGCCCCACTTTTTGGAAAAGCGTTATATCTCCATCAAAATTGCGAACTAACTTATCGGCAAGAATAGCGCCGTTATTAGTCACTGTGATGATAGCGATTTTCATGCCTTAGCATCTCGATACATATGCGTAAATTCAGGAGCGTATAGACGGGATAAGGCATACTCAGTGTCTAAGCAGCGTCCGACAACTATCATAGCTGTCCTGTCTATCCCCGCATCTTGTATAATTGCTGAAATTGTTTTTAATGTTCCTTGGAAGATTTTTTGCTCGGGCCAGGAGGCTTTTTGAACAATTGCAACTGGTGTGTCGTCCGGATAACCTCCCTCAATTAGTTCGGTTATAACATTTTCAAGCATATGTACGCTCAAGAAAATGCACATAGTTGCTTCATGACTAGCTAAAGTTTTCAATTTCTCTTTTGGGGGAACCGGTGTACGGCCTTCCAAACGTGTGATAATAACTGTTTGTGATACTTCTGGCAAAGTATATTCACGCTTTAAAGCTGCAGCGGTAGCCAAGAACGAACTAACACCTGGAACTACCTCAAAGGAAATGTTTTTCTGACTTAGGATATCCATTTGTTCTTGAATAGCGCCGTAAATACTTGGATCGCCAGTATGTAAACGAGCGACTTTTTTATCAGCTTTAACTGCTTGCTCCATTACATCTATAACTTCGTCTAATGTCATTGTTGCACTATTGTAAATTGCAGTTCCGGGTTTTGCTAGCGATAATAAAGCTGGATTTACGAGAGAACCGGCATATATTATTACATCGGCCTCATTAAGTAATCGCTGTCCCTTCACAGTGATAAGTTCAGGGTCTCCTGGACCCGCTCCAATAAAGTAAACTTGCACTAAAAGCCCTCCCGCTTAACTAATATTAAGGATAGATAATCGCGCTTTGTATTCTTGAGACTATCTAAATCATAGGTTATAAACTGATCTGGGTAGCCTAGTTTACTGACATAGACAGCTTTGTTTTTCAACTGAAGCTCATCAAGAACCTCAACAATTTCATTAAACTTCCCGGCTACCTTCATTAAGACGGCGTTGGGGAATTTGGCAAGAATAGACCTAAGCTCGTTGGGGTCTTCGATAGCTGGAATAATGGCCAACTTTTCACTTCCTTCGGCCAAAGCTGTATTGATAAAAGCAGCAGTTGCCGAGAACGATGTAATTCCTGGAATGCTTTCGGTATAAACGCCTGGTAGTAAACTTTTTAGTTTTTTGAGAATATAGGTATAGGTACTAAAAAGCATTGCATCACCGATGGTTATAAAGGCAACGCTCTTTCCTTCATATAATTTTTTTGCAATTACTGCGGCTCCGCTTTCCCATTCTGCATTTAAAACAGCTGTATCACGAGTCATAGGCGTTGAAATCTCAAGAATTTCTGTTTTATCTGATATATAGGAGCCAGCGACCTTTAAGGCAACACTGTCATTCTCTTTGCTAGACCGCGGCACGCAGACAATGTCAACAGTCTTCAATATATTAGCCGCCCGAACAGTTAATAAATCAGGCGCTCCGGGGCCTACCCCGATACCATAGAACTTACCTTGTTGTATCATTGTGACCTCCTTTAATACACGCAATTATATAAATTGGATTAAGTGCTTCAAGCATGTTGACTGCCGCTACTTGTTTTATTCTTGTTACTTGAACTCCTGAAGCTGATATTTCATAGTTACCATTACTTTGCATAATTGTTAATGCTTGGTAAAGTGTTTCTATTGTTACTGCCGTAACGATAAGTCGTCCACCTTGTTTCAGCAGTTCATCAGTCTTAGCTAAAATATCCTTTAAATGTCCGCCGCTGCCGCCAATAAAAATGACGTCTGCTTGTGGTAGACCGTTGAGAGCAATTGGTGCGTTTCCAGATATAACAGTAATATTTTTGACTTTAAAATTATCGGCGTTCGCGCTGATTAAGGCAACGCCCTCTGAATTTCGCTCAATAGCATATACATGTCCACTACTAGCCTGTAGAGCCGCTTCTATTGATATTGAGCCAGTACCGGCCCCGATATCAATTATTATATCGTCAGGCTTAATCATTGCCTTGGCCATGACTAGGATACGTATTTCTTGCTTTGTCATCGGGATTTTTCCCCTGATAAAAAGTTCGTCTTTAATGCCTAGTTGAGTCATGCCTTCACCACCATCACGCAATGTGCAAAGCCTTCAATCGTAACTGTCTCTTTGAGTTTTGTTGGTACAATCTTTTCACTTTCATATGATAGATTTTCACATAGCCAAACCCTAGTTTGCTCTGGCCAGCCAAGTGCGATAAGTTTTTGGGCTATTTTTTGCGGATTGTTTATGCTATCAGTTAAAATGCCTAGTTTTTTCTTGGGTACGTATTTTAAAATTTCAGCATCTTGATCTCGGCCATGCATACTGGTTAATACTGCATCTTGCCAAAGTTCTGCAATTCGGGCGAAAGCTAGTTGAGCAGAACTTAATCCAGGGATAACTATCAATTGTTCAGTTGGAAAGGTTTCCCGCAAGGCCCCAAGCATACTGTAAAACCCGGGGTCTCCTGATACCATAACCACGACATCGTTCGATACTAGTTGCTTTTTTATAAAGTCGATAACACTGCATATATCTCTATCAATTATTTTAGTTACAGTGTCAACATTTGAATATGTTTCCAAAGCTCGTTTGCTGCCGACTAGTACACGAGCTTTTTCTATTGTGCGGCGAGCTATGGGCAGCATGTATTCGGGCGAACCAGGTCCAATTCCCACTATTGATATTATATGCTCCATCCAAGGCTACCTCCAATTTCTCGTGCTGTATCGTCTATTCCGAGTATTTCGCCGGCTAATGTTACAATTACCGTTCCAACTTTAAAGTCACCAAAAACATAACGCTCGGCCCTCATGCTAGCCCGAGATGCTAAAACATTATATACATAGTTCATTGAATATTTATCGACAATTGGTATAGCTGCCTCTGTTGTAACGCAGTTAAGTATTTCCTGGATTGCTGCACGCGGGGCTCCGTTTGCTGCCATATAAGCCGCCAGTGTCTCTAATCTTCCGTCAGCTACTCTGTTATGGGTGTGGAATATACCTGCTGCTACTTTGACCAGTTTACCTAAATGCCCGAATAAAAGAACTCGCTTGATTTTGAAATGAGCTGCGCTCTCCAGCATATGACCAATAAAATTGCTTGTTTGTACTATTTGTTCTTTTGGTAGTTTGTACTTAACAGCTATATCATGACCAATTTTTCCGGGGACAAAGATAATATCATCAAAACCGGCTGCTTTTACGACACTAATTTGTGGTGTTAAAGAATTTTTAAAGGCATCTTCTGACATTGGTTCAACAATACCTGTTGTCCCGATTATAGAGATGCCACCGACAACTCCTAATATAGGATTAAGTGTTCGCTTAGCGAGCGTTTCACCATCAGGAATTGATACTGTAACAATTGCTCCCAGATTATCATTAAGCACATCGCGAACTGCCTGAATAATCATTTTTTGAGGTCCCGGATTAATGGCCGGTTGCCCTACAGGTACTGATAATCCCGGTTTAGTTACTATACCTACCCCAGTACCCGCTTTAATAATTATCGCTTGATTAGTTACAACCTCAACTGAGACTGTAATTTCTAAGCCATTCGTTATGTCAGGATCGTCACCGGCGTCTTTAATTACCGAGGCCTGTCCGCCGTTAGAATAACCAACAGAGGACGCAACTTTTACACTTAGAACAATACCTTGTGGTGTTGTTACCTCCACTTCATCTCGGCTTTCACCCCGCCACGCAAACAAAGCCGCCTTTGTAGCTGCAGCGGCACAGGTACCAGTTGTAATTCCTGATCGCAGTTTTTTCAAAATAAAAACCCCTCTACTGCAGGGGGGTAAAAATAAACACAATAAGATTATTCTACCCACCTGCCTATCTACCGTAGGTCATAACGGTGTGTGTTAGAATAGGCAGGTCTCCTGACTCTGGCTCATCATTCCTTACACCTTCCCAGAATAGTCCAGTGGTATACGTAAGGAACTCACCATTACAGTGGCGGGACCGCGCTGGATTTTCACCGGCTTCCCATTTTAAGCATTAGCACCTATTCCCTTATAATATTTAGTTCTTGAATTAGCTAGGACATAAAATTGCGGTCTAGCAAATATATATTACCAAAATGCTAATTAATATATATTCCATCAATAAAATAAATTTCCTTCTAAATTATTTGTGAAAATATTTAAATTTAAAATGCCTCTGAACCCAGTTATTATAACACTATTTGCTGTTTTGTAGGATTATATTACTGAAATCGTAGGATTTTTCTTACGAACATGAAAGGATTTTTTGAACAGAGTGCGAATATGTACTTGATTATATTTTCCAATACTATTTTTTCATAAATTTAAAAGGAGTGAAATAATTGAAAAAAGTCTGTGAAAACTGGAAACAGAGTTTCCCGGCCGGCAAATTTGGCGAACAGTATTTTTCTGAATTTGAAGCAAGAGGCAAAGCCGCTTCAGCCGAAATTTTTCGTGTTAAAACTGCTGCCGAAGGTAAACAAATTATTGCTGAGCTCGCCGAAACAACTGGCGCGAAAAAAATAGTGGCTGTCGATGGTCCGCTGCAGGATGCTTCAGGAATTATTGATGAACTTAAAAATATGGGTCTTGAAGTATACACTTCTACTACTGATATTGCAGAACATGTCGACACAGCTGATATAGGTATATCAGCTGTAGAATTTGGAATAGCCGAAACCGGCAGCGTCTGTATGGATGGATATGCTATTGAGCATCGTTTAGTTTCCATGCTTCCCCCATTACATATTGTATTTATGAATAGCAGTTATATTGTACCGGGGGTTAATGAAGCCTTAGAGGTACTTTCAAAGGTATTTAACCGGGGTTATATCAGCTTTATTACTGGGCCAAGCCGTACAGCTGATATAGAACGTGTGCTTTCAATTGGGGTACATGGCCCTTGCCGATTTGTTATTATTGCCGTTGACGAAGAGATTAACTGAGGAGGTGTATTTAAATGGAAACCAAAAATCGTAATATAAGAAAAGAGATTGAGGAGAAACTCAATGACGAAGTACTTCGTGGTGCTTTAAGCCGCTTCGCTGAAGCTTATCCTGTTTCGAGGGCAAAAGCCTACGAAAATGTTGAAAACCTTGATGCTTTACGCGAGCAATTCAAAAACATGAAGTCTCGCACTGTTGAGCATATTGAAGAAATTGCTGATAAATTTGAAGCTGAAGCAACAAAGCGCGGGGCAAAAGTGTTCCGGGCTAAAGACGGTGATGCTCTTAAAGAATATCTTATCAAGCTATGCAAGGAAAAAGGCGTCAAACGCATTGTAAAATCCAAATCAATGGCTTCCGAAGAGATTCATTTAAATCACAGCCTTGAGGCAGAAGGTCTTCATGTAAAAGAGACTGACCTTGGTGAATGGATTATTGCTATAGCTGGACATAAACCGTCTCACATGGTTATGCCTGCTATTCACCTTAATCGTCAACAAGTTGCCGAATATTTCTCCAAAGAACTCAAAGAAGATATTCCTACTGATATTCCTTACATGGTCCAAGTCGCCCGTCAGAATTTACGTGAAGAGTTCCTTCAGGCTGACATGGGTATTTCAGGCGCGAATTTTGGTATTGCTGAAAATGGCGCCATCGGCCTGGTAACGAATGAAGGTAATGCACGCCTGGTAACTACCTTACCGCGTATTCATGTTGTAATTATGGGTTATGAAAAACTCATTCCGACAATACAAGATGCATCCAGCATACTAAGGCAGTTGCCGCGTAGTGCTACAGGCCAGCAGATGACAAGTTATATGACCATGGTAGACGGTGTAACTCCGACTATGGTTAAGAAAGATGGCAAATGGGTTGAAGAAGATAGAGAAGTTCATATTATCATACTCGATAATGGTCGTTTAAAAGCAGCGCATGATGATAAGTTTAAGGAAATTTATAACTGTCTCCGTTGCGCTTCTTGCCTCAACGTATGCCCTGTTTATACCTTAGTAGGCGGACACGTTTATGGACATATTTATGCCGGTGGTATTGGCGCAATTCTAACCGCTTTCCTACACAGCATGGGCGACTTTGAAAAAATCAACGAAATGTGTATAGGCTGTCGAAAGTGTACTGAAGTATGTCCAGGAAAAATAAATATTCCAGGTCTTATTGAAGAATTAAGGGCTAGAACAGTCAAAGAAAATGGCTTACCTTTTGCAGCAAAAGTTGTATTCGAAAATGTTCTATCTAACCGTAAGGTATTCCACACCCTCCTTCGTCTTGCCTCTGTCGGACAAAAGCCATTCCAATCCGGTAAAGTAATCCGTCACTTACCGCTCTTCTTAGCTGGGATGACTAAAGAACGCAGTCTGCCAGCAGTTGCTGACACTCCGTTACGCGACCGTATTTCAAAAATTACTAAAAAAATTGATAAGCCAGTTAAACGGGTCGCATTCTTTGCAGGCTGTAATACTGACTTTGTATTCCCCGAAACCGGTGAATCAGTATTCAAAGTCCTACAAGACCTTAAGATGGAAGTAGTATTCCCTGAAGATCAAAGCTGCTGCGGTAAGCCTGTTCTCGGTATGGGTGACCGTGAAACTGCAAAGAATATTGCAAAACGCAATATCAAAGCCTTTGAAGATGCAAATGTTGATGTTATTATATCGGCTTGTCCTACTTGTGCTGAAACATTACATCAAACTTATGCAGAGATCTTCGCTGATGAACCGGCTATGAAAGCCAGGGTTGAAAAGTTTGCTCATAAAGTCCGCGAGTTTTCAAGCTTTGTGGCTGAACAGTATGCTAAGGCCGGCCGCTTGACCAAAACAACAGGTGGCACTAAAGTTACTTATCATGACTCTTGCCACATGAAACGGGGACTTGGCATTTACGAAGAACCTCGTAAACTTTTAGAAGCTGCTAAGGGCTATGAGTTTACTGAAATGAAAGATTGCGATAAGTGTTGTGGTATGGCTGGTGCATTCGGTATTAAATATACTGAATTGTCAATGCCGATGCTTAAACAAAAAATTACTAATATTAAAGATAGCGGCGCTGAAGTAATTGCTGTTGGCTGCCCGGCTTGTATGATGCAAATACAAGGCGGTCTTGATAAGCAGGCTCCTAATATCAAGATTAAACACGTCGCTCAGATTCTTGCAGAAAACATTAAAGATTAATAAATTAAAACCTAGCCATTACTGGCTAGGTTTTAATTGTGCTTGTTTCTCAACTATTATGATGGTAAAGAAAAGGATATCTCAGTGATTGAGATATCCTTTTCTTTATTTAGCTAATTAGATAGAATTTCAATGAATTCCAAGCGTTCTCCATCTGGCCCGCTAAAGAACATTATTTTCTTATCAGGCAGAACCTTAGGCTTATCTTGAAGGAGTGGAACGTTATGGCGTGCTAATTGTTTCACAGCCAAATCCATGTTGGGAACGATAAATGCAATATGATCGACTATTCCTGCACCACGTTCACATTCTTTGTCATGGAAGTATTGAACCAACTCAATTATCTGGCTACCGGATTTCAGCATTATTAGCTTGAGTTCAGTACTCTCTATAATTTCATAAACTTCGCACCCTAAGACATCACAATAGAACTTACTCGATAGCTGGGCGTCTTTAACGACAACACCAATATGAGCGACTTCATACATAGATTAAGCCTCACATTTCCCCATATCAAGGCCGATTTGTAGAGCTTTCTGGTTAATATCTTCTGTACCTTTAGGAACACGGTGAAGCACTGCAGCAACTAAAGACTCTTCGCTAACAAGACTCGTTGCTCCTACCAAGGCCCCGAGAGCAATAATATTTGCGAACATTGCGTTGCCAAGCTGCTCGCGAGCGGCTTTGGTAATGGGCAATTGTAATAGTTGTGCATCAACCGAAGGTAGCTCTTTTACATAGGTAGTATCTATGATTAGTTTTCCGTTCTTTTTCAAAACGTTAATATATTTAACGCAGGCTTCTTGACTCATAGCAAGAAGCAAATCAGCCGAAAGAACTTTGGGGTAGTCGATGGTTTCGCTGCTGATTATTACTTCAGACTTACTTGCTCCGCCCCGGGCTTCCGGTCCGTAAGATTGAGTCTGGATAGCCTCTTTACCGTCTAAAATAGCAGCTTCGGCTAAAATGATACCGGCAAGGATTAAACCTTGTCCGCCTGTTCCACTAAGGCTTATTTGCCACATTAGCGATTTCCCCCTTTCTGCTGCACTCGCTCAATTAATTTTGCATATTCGGCAGTATACTCAGGTGCTTCTTCATGGTGAAGTTCGCCGATAATGAATTTACCTTTAAGATCTTCCGGTTTTAGCTTAGCAGCAGCTTGAATCATAACAGCATTGTCACGCTGCCATTCTAGCATCTTAGCCGGCGAGCCCATTTTGTTCTTGCGTCCAAATGATATTGGACACTGAGTTATAGCATCAATTACTGAGAAACCTTTATTTTGAATGCCTTTTACAATCACGTCGGTAAGTAGAGTTGCATGGTAGGCCGTACCACGGGCAACATAGGTTGCTCCTGCCGCTTTTGCCAGCGCAGGAATATCAAATGGACGTTCAATATGTCCAAATGGAGACGTTGTAGCCTTGCTGTTGGTCGGGGTTAGAGGTGAATACTGACCGCCGGTCATACCGTAAATGTTGTTGTTAAAGATAATTGTAGTAATATCGATATTGCGACGAGCCGCATGGATAAAATGATTGCCACCGATAGCGGTAGAATCACCATCACCGGTAATAACAATGACATTTAGTTCAGGATTCGCAAGCTTAATACCTGTTGCGAAAGTAAGAGCGCGACCATGCGCGGTATGTATGGTGTTAAAATTCATATATCCTGACGCTCGTGATGAACATCCGATACCCGAAACGATTACTGTTTTGGTTTGATCTAATTGTAGCTTATCAATCGCGCGTAAAATTGAAGCCAATACTATGCCGTTGCCGCAGCCTGGACACCAAATATGCGGTAAAGCCGATTGACGCAAATACTTTTCAATCTCGGCCATTATTTAGCACCTCCTACGGCTTTTTTAATAGGCTCAAGGATTTCCTCAGGTTTAAAGAACAGCCCATCGTATCTGTTAACAGGCACAACTTTGTCCATACCGATATAACGTTGAACTTCACCGACTAGCTGTCCGTAGTTCATTTCCGGTACGATAATAGTGTGAGCCTTTTCAGTCGCTTTTTGGATAATATGCCCAGGGAATGGCCAGATTGTAATCAGTTTAAGCAAACCGGCTTTAATACCTTGCGATCTTGCCGCTTTGACTGCTGCAATGGCCGCGCGTGCTGTTCCCCCATAAGCGATTACAATTACTTTGGCGTCTTCCATATAGTCTTCGGTATAGAGCGTAATTTCATCTTTAGCATTTTCTAGTTTTGTATGGAATCGATTAATAACTTCAGTCGTCATCGCCGCATTTTGAGTGGGCAGACCATTGTAATCATGCATGAGACCAGTTACATGATAATAATATCCCTCGCCAAAGGACGCCATAGGCGGTACACCATCAGCATCGGGCTTATAAGCTTGATATTCTTCCGGTGAAACGGTTGGTTTTTTTCGGCTAATTATTTCTATGTCTTTTGCCTCTGGCAATTCGACACGTTCTCTCATGTGACCGATTACTTCGTCAAGTAGAAGAATTACCGGAACACGGAATTTTTCTGCAAAATTAAAAGCCTTAACTGTTATGTCAAAAGCTTCTCTAACCGAACCGGGTGACAATGCAATAACGCCATGGTCTCCATGAGTGCCCCAGCGAGCTTGCATAACGTCACCTTGGGCTGGAGAAGTCGGCAATCCAGTACTCGGACCGGAACGTTGAACGTTAACAATAACCACCGGCAGCTCGGCCATAGCCGCATATCCAATTAACTCCTGCTTTAAAGAAAACCCGGGACCGCTTGTTGCAGTTATTGCTTTAGTACCAGTTAAAGAGGCACCGCATACTGCGCCCATACTGGCAATTTCATCTTCCATTTGAATGAATTTACCACCGATTTGCGGTAGTTTTTCAGCTAAGATTTCAGCTATTTCAGTACTAGGTGTTATTGGGTAACCGGCAAAAAAAGTTACGCCGGCAGCAATAGCACCTTCGGCGCAAGCCTGATTTCCTTGCATCAAACGTGCTTTGGTCATTTGCTTTCCACCTTCCTAGCATCTTTAGTCACTTTGATTACATAATCAGGGCAACGTAGTTCACATTGTCCGCAAGTGATACACTTTTCAGGATTCTTGACATAAACTTTGCCTACTTCATCTAGTTCTAAAACTTGTTTAGGACAAAGTGCTACACAAATATTACAACCTTTGCAGTGTTTAGTATTAATTGTTAATGCCATAACCATTCCTCCTTTGGCACTTGGATGATGCCCACGAATCTTAGATCCCTTTACATTATATCAATGTTTTTCAGTAAGGTAAATAAATCATGCTTTTATTTCTCAGTGTTGTTTAATGAATCTCTTATTTGTAACCTTGCAAGGTATCTTTGTCTATTCGTCTACTCTTGAAAAAATTATAAGTGCGAGTTAATCCGTCCGTTAATGTAGTCGTAGGATACCAGCATAGATATTTGCGTGCTGATTTGTTTAAGAGTGAGGAACGGTAGATATCGCCAGCACGAGGGCTAAGGTATTGTCGTTCAACTGTTCTGCCGGAAATTTTAGCTATTAGGTCAAATAAAGTATTGAGGCTAGTTTCTGTCTGAGTACTAATATTATATACACGATTTACATAAGGAGTGAGTAATGCCTGTATATTGGCCCACGCTACGTCTCCGACATAGATAAAGTCGCGAGTTTGGCTGCCGTCACCGTTTATGTAAACTTTTTCACCATTTTGAACTTTTCTGGTAAAAATACTAATAACGCCCCCCGCGTCTGAAGCAGCTTGACGTTCACCGTAAACATTAGCGTAGCGAAGTATAATATATTGCAAGCCAAAAAACTTGTGGTAAAGCTCAAAATATTTTTCTACAGTTAACTTGCTCAACCCATAAAACGAAGTAGGATTGAGCGAAGCAGTCTCTTTTATTGGTAAACTGTTTTCGCCACCATAAACAGCGGCTGACGAGGAATATATTATTCTTTTTACACAGTTTTTACGACAGGCCTCGAGCAGATTTACTGTTCCGGTAATATTGATATTACAATCCAGGAATGGATTTTCAATAGATGTAGAAACCATCGTTTGGGCGGCCTGGTGAATTACAATATCAAATTTCTCTTGTTCGATGAGATCATTCAGAGATCTACAGCGAATATCCATCTCTATAAACTGAGCACCTGGGTTAAGGTTTTCCTTGACTCCTAAACTTAGGTCATCGACTATTACAACTTGGTGGTTTGTCTCTATAAGCTTATCAACTATATGCGAACCTATAAAGCCGGCGCCGCCTGTTACAAGCAGCTTCATAAGAAGCAGCCTCCTATTTTATCTGTTTTGATAAAAAGTCACGGCCAAAAACCTTTACTGTATAGTAAAGACCAATTGTAAAGGGTAAGTATTCAACTAAAATACGCCATGTAACTGCTGCAATTCCAACCATTCCCGACGGAACAAAGGCACTGAACAGCAAAACAAAGCCGCCTTCAGCAATGCCTGATCCGCCAGGGGTCGGCGCAAAATATAGTAAAATATTAAGCAAAATCATTCTGCCCATTATTAGTAACCAGTCGGCTGTTACGCCCATTCCCATAAAAAGAATAGGAACAACACTATATAAAGCAAGTAGGCTTATAGCTGACTCTACTAGTACCATAAGCATACTAAGCGGCGCTGATGAAAGCATGAAAACCGCGCCGCGTACATCACGATAGGTTGCAAATATTCGACGGCGATATCTATGGCCCAAGCGCTTGGTTAGTCGGACAAGCAGTGTATTTAAGGCATTTGTTCTAAAAAGCCATATCGAAGCTAAAATAAAAACTGCAATGAATACTGAGATTACTATAATGATTTTCTCTGATATCCATGGTATGAGGCCAGGGTCGTTAAAAAAAACAATCGGCAAGCAGATAAATAAAAATAGAATTGATAAGATAGTTCTCACAACTACTAATACTGTAGCCTTACCGATAGGCACGCCGGCTTTGCGTAAAAACATAACTTGAGCAACAGCTCCCCCAGCCGCTCCAGGCGTAAGTAAGGCGAGAAAATAGTTGCTAAATACGACATGAACAGCTTGCCGCAGGGTAATTTGCTCGCCGGAAATTTTCACCAGATGCGTAAGCCTTGTTCCGTCAAAAAATAGTCCAACTGCTAGCATCACAAATGCTAACCCTAAGGACCAAGGCTGAAATGCACTTAGGTGATGAAGAGTATTTATATCTACGGTGAAATATATTAAGGCTGCCGAAATTGAACCGACAATAAGGATTAATAAGGCAAGCCGCTGATAAAATTTTGCCATTAGTCAACTCCCCAAAGAGCAAAAACATACGTTCGTTTTTTTCTGGTAGACACTCTTTATTTACCACTCAAATATATATATGCTACCATAATTAATGAAGTATAGCAATTTCAGGAAAACCTATATATCACAAATTACTCCTCGATAGCCTATCTTACTAAATGAGGAACCAAAAGGCTCCCTATAAATAAATATTTCTTTTGCCGAGTTTTTTGCCTGAGTCCTTGCTTAACTTGAACTCATATTCCTCTATATACCTTATATCGTCATCGGATAGGTTATAAGCATGATATACAAGCTGATTTAGATACTCGTTAAAAGCAATAGATTTTCGAGAGACATTGCAGCCTTTTTTTATGCTTTCTCTTACGCAAGTCTCCATGATTGCTACTAGATTCGCTGCCTGCTGGTTAAGTTGCTTATCAACTACAATCGGCAATAGCTCTAATGTTTCAATATCGCATTGAGCCATAGTTCTTCCAAACTCCATGGTGACGATATGATAATAGAATGATAACAGCCGTGAGTTAAGGAGCAGCAAGAGATAGTCTAACTTTATTTCCTGCGTCGTCGTTACGAATGAGTGGATGTTATTTAAATGAAAGTAGCCATGATTATCAATAGAGCAGGTAAGATAATAACCTGTTTGTCTAGCTAAAATTTTACGCTGCTTGATAATGCGTTCATCCCAACCGCCTTTGTACAGTTTAATTGGATCAATATCAAGCCAGTGACCTTGATATTCTAAGCCGTAACGATGAACTTGGCTCCCAGAGATTAAGCCACGCTGCCAAGTTTCGGAAATTGGTGTAGTTGATATTATGCTGCTTTGTCCGGATATTGCCCTTATTCCACTATGACCTGAAGCATATTCTTTTAAAGCAACTCCCATTCTGTCCAAACGATCTACTAGTTGTTTGGCCTGTTCAGAAAAAAATATCCGAAATCGCTTATGGGGCATTGAATTAAAATAGGTTTGTTGGTATTGACACTGTGGCTGTGTATTAGGGTTAAGTTCTGACTCATGCAGCTGATATATACTAAATAAAGAATCTTCATTAACGGTAGGTTTGCTTCGTTTTGTAAAAACACAAATAGTCAAATATCCAGTAGTAGCCTTTTTAAAGATTGGCGAGGAAATATGGGCTATCAAGTCGATTTGGGTGTTTTCTAAGATATATTCTCTAATTTTCGAAAAGTAACGCCCGAGCAAAAAACTATCGGGAACAATAAACCCGAGCTTTCCGCCAGCTGATAGCATTTCGATACCGCGCTGCATAAACAATACATAGATACTGAGTTTATACTGAGCAGTCGAATAAGTACTCCGTAGATAGTCAAGGTATTCTGAGTCTGCTTTTTTTGCACCCCGTAAGCCAAATGATAGATAAGGTGGATTTCCAATTACATAATGGTATTGCTGTGACCAAAAGTTTCGTTCTTGCTGCGTTGAGATATTATCGCGCTGATTTAAACTATCAGTCACGATAATATTCGGATCGGCGCTAGCCTCAGGAGAGTTGTTTTTTAGCACTAAACTAGCAAAAGTGATATCGCAGGCTAAGCTATCAATATCCGCACCCCATAAATTATAATTAAGTATGTGGTTATGAATTTCAAGGTCAGACAAATCAGTAATTGGGTTTGGCAGTTCTATTTGCTCTCTCGCTTCAACAAATTTTGCAAATAGCAAATCGTAGGCTTTCAGTAAGAAACTACCGCAGCCACAGGCTGGATCCAGGATTTTTACTTTTGGAGTGAGTCTAACATCGCATTGGCTAACAGTCTTAGCAAGAATGAAATCAATAATGGCCTGAGGAGTGTAATATAGCCCCTTTATTCGGCGATCCAAAGCAAGTGTTTCGTATATTTCGCCAAGGATATCGGGTTTACGAGGCAAGATAAGTACCCAGCGAGCTATTTGCTCATAAATATTATCCGGCAAGTAATCTAAAGGTCTTATAATAGATAAATTGGCTTTAGCAGTCTCACGCACAGTGGTATTTTTAAGCGCAGCTGCCATAATTACATAAGGATTCTCAGCACCACGCAATATTAGCACAAAAATTTTGTACATAATGCTATTGTCGCTATAATTATTGGCTCTGAGCCAAGTTTGAACTGTAGCTGCTTGATCTTTAAAGCGTTTCCAATTCATCTGTCACAACCCTTTATTTACTGTTCAACAAATTCGACATGCATCGCATACGCATTGTGATTATGGATTGACTCGAAATTTTCACATTGTATCTCGAACCAATACACGTAGGGTAATCGGCGAAGCGCTAATACTAAATCCCTAAGTATATCTTCAACAAATTTGGGATTTTCGTAAGCTTTCTCAGTGACGTATTTTTCATCTTCGCGCTTTAGCAATGGATAAACAGGGCAGCTCCCCTGGGATTCCATAAGTTGTGCTAAATCTTCGATCCAAATAAATTTGCCATGAGAGTGTTTAAGTTTTACCTTCATCAGCCCCCGCTGATTATGTGCTCCATATGCTGATATTTCTTTGCTGCATGGACATAGTGAGGTAAAAG
Source organism: Veillonellaceae bacterium (assembly GCA_012523975.1). Taxonomy (NCBI): domain Bacteria; kingdom Bacillati; phylum Bacillota; class Negativicutes; order Veillonellales; family Veillonellaceae; species Veillonellaceae bacterium. The sequence goes on along the minus strand of JAAYSF010000065.1, from coordinate 16,753 downwards.
GAACGTCCAAACCCATTGTAAAATCCATGCGTCCTCCTTGTGTCAGGGTGCCCGAGAATAGACAATCCAAGTCAAGCATACTTGTCAAGCCGCTGACCGGAGCTTTTTTCTCGATAAAGTACTTAAACTTGATATCGAGCTGGGCGCTTTTAGCATTTAACCTTGTAATAGTATCGCTAAGGATACACTCCATTTCCCGGCTTGATACCGGTTTTTGGCTCCAGTCACTTAGGACTTCAACAAACCGGCTCATATGAGTACCCTTATATTCTTTTGGCAAATCAACAGTAAGTGTAATCCGGGCTAAAACTGATTGCATTGCGCCAGATTTAGTTTTTATAAAAAAAGGCAAATGTACGTCGCTAATACCAACTTTCTGAATATCTATACCGCGTTCATCTGCTGCGTTTTGAACATCTTTCACCTTTGTCACTCCTACTTTTCATATAAAATCGGATCCGGAATGCCTGCCTCTAAAAATCCTTTAAGCCGGAGAACGCAGCTGTCGCATTCACCGCAGGCAGCATCTTTTCCATTATAGCAGCTAGTAGTTAAATGGAGCGGTGCACCTAGCTGTGTGCCTAACAGGACAATATCTTTCTTGGATAAATTAAGTAATGGCGTTTCAATAACAATTTTACGGCTATTTTGAACTGCTGCCGTAGTCGAGTAATTTGCTAAATCTTGAAATTTGTTAATAAATTCGGGTCGACAATCGGGGTAACCAGAATAATCTAAGGCATTAACGCCAATGAAAATTTTCTCTGCACCAATCACTTCGGCATAACCTAAGGCGTAGCTAAGAAAAATCAAATTCCGGGCAGGTACATATGTTACAGGGATATCTTGCCTTGTGACATCACCGGCCGGTACGCTTATATTCTTATCCGTTAACGCGCTACCGCCAATCGCCTCCATATTTGTTTCAATAACTAAATGTCGGGCAACTTTGTAGTGTTCAGCTACTTTATGGGCGCAGGACAATTCGCGGTTATGACGCTGGTGGTAATTAAAGCTTATTGGATATAATTCATAGCTTTTGCTATTTGCTACTGCCATACAAACGGTTGAATCAAGGCCACCGGATAGCAGCACTACTGCTTTTGCTTTCATTGTAGTAACACTTCCTTATAATACGGTCATTACTGTAGTTTAAGCTGTTGCTTACTTGCTAATACGACTTTTACGATTTGAAACTTATAGTTTCATACAAAGATAAATATAGACGATAACGCAATATACTAATGCTTAATTTTGCCGAAACTAGTGAACTAGGGGTAGCGATATAAGTACGCACTTTAAGTACCGTCTCACGTTAAATTACTATTTAGCTTGTTTGTCGCTAAATCGATAACAACTTGTTGAACCTTCTTTAATGGAACAAAATTTTCTTCGGCTAATCGCCGACAATCATTGTATTCAGGCGATATGCTGCAGATTTTACTATCATAGCTGCTCACCTTGACTTGGACTGTACCCCATGGTGAATTTATAGTTTCAAATTCGCGCTGAGCGACCTTACGCTCTACCGGATAATATCGAACACCAATGGTAGAGGTTTCAGAGAACAGAATTGAGCACACTTTATCTAAATCTTGTCTGTTTATTAATACCGATATTAGAGTTGCTGGTCGTGACTTCTTCATAACAATTGGTGTTAGCCATACATCACAGGCGCCGATTTTTAATAGCATATCCATTGCATACTCATAGACCTGCGGATTAAGGTCATCGATATTTGCCTCAACAACAATCAGCTCCGTTTGAACGGCTTTTTCAACTATATCGCCAATATGTAATCTTATGACATTGGGCATATCGAGATCCCAAGTACCTGCACCGTAGGCGATTTTAGTACTGCGGAAGTTAGGCGGCATTGACCCGTAGCCTAAACCTAGGGTAGCGATAATTGCGGCGCCGGTTGGTGTAACTAATTCGCGCTCGACGCTTCCTTCATAGTAAGGAATACCTTTCAATAGTTCGGCTGTTGCGGGTGCAGGTATGGGCATTATGCCGTGGCTGCATTTTATGAAGCCAAACCCGGTATGAATTTTAGAAGTGTAGACTTGCTCTATCCCGAGAAAGTCGAGACTCCAAATTGTGCCTACAATATCGATGATTGTATCAACAGCGCCGACTTCATGGAAATGAACTTGGTTAATAGTTGTACCATGAACTTTAGCCTCCGCCTCAGCTAAACGCCGGAATACTTTCTTACTTGTTTCTTTTACTTTAACGTCTAAAGATGAATTATCAATTATGTCTATAATATCTGGTAAATGCCTATGTTCATGATGATGATGATGGTGATGATCATACTCATCGTTGTGATCGTGGTGGTGATGATCAAGCTGTACATCAACGTAAACTGCGCTAATACCGGCTTTCACTACTCGGTCAATCACTAATTCATAACCATCAATTGGTAACTTAGCTAACTCTGCCCGGAGTTTATCTTCGGGAACTCCTGCGTCAATGAGGGCACCTAGTAACATATTACCGCTAATCCCGGAAAAACAATCTAAATATATAGCTTTCATTCTATCACCTCATACTATTAATCATACTAGCTAGGCGGCCTGCTCCGAACCCATTGTCGATATTTACTACTGCAATACCTGCAGCACAGCTATTAAGCATGCTAAGCAAAGCGGCTAGCCCCCCAAAATTCGCGCCGTAGCCTACGCTAGTCGGGACAGCTATTACCGGTTTACAAACTAGTCCACCTACTACACTTGCCAACGCACCTTCCATGCCAGCAACTACAATTAAGACATTAGCTTTTTGGAGTATATCCTGGTGAGCTAATAGTCTATGGATTCCAGCAACACCTACGTCGTAAACGCGTTTCACCTCATTACCCATAATTTCAGCAGTAAGGGCAGCCTCTTCGGCAACAGGAATGTCGCTTGTGCCGGCGCTGACTACTAAAATAAAGCGATCAGCATCAATATTCAGCTCGCTTCTTCTAACAATAATAAGCCTTGCAATTTCGTGATACTCTGCGTCTGGGATAATGTTTTGTACGGCGGCGTACATTTCTTTATTGGCTCGGGTTGCTAAAATATTATTGTTTTGTTTAGTAAGCGCCTCCATGATTTTAACCACTTGTTCTACCGTTTTACCCTGGCAATAAACAACTTCCGGAAACCCCTGGCGAAGTGCCCGGTGGTGATCGATTTTAGCGAAATGCAAATCTTCATAAGGTAAAATCTTCAGCTTATCAAGAGCCTCTTGTTCGCTTATCGTACCGGAGCGAAATAATTTTAGAACATCAATAACAGTGTTTGCATCCACGTTTTAGTCCTCCTTCAAGCTATCGTTCATGCTGCCTGTCCGGTATCCAGCAAGATCCAATGTTACATATTTGAAGCCAAGCTTACGAAAGTATCGAGTTATTTCATTAGCATGTTTTGATGAGGCTAAGACAGTAATATCAGCTATGTCAACTTCAATTCGTGCTAAGTCACCGTGATGGCGCACACGAACTTGTCCGGTACAATACGGATGTAAAAAATCCTCACATTGTTCAATTTGATTTAATTTATCTGGAGTAATAGTTTGGCCATAGCTCAGTCGTGAAACAAGACACGCTGCACTTGGTTGATTCCAAGTAGGAAGTCCCCATTCTCTCGAAAGTTCTCTTATATCAGACTTAGTAAATCCTGCATCAAGTAACGGACTTTTTATGACACCTAACTCTTTAATGGCCTTCATACCTGGGCGATAGTCTTTTAGGTCATCGACATTACTCCCTTCAGCAACCCATGAATAGCCATTTATTCTAGCCCATTCCAAGAGGCCTAAAAATCTCTCCTTTTTACAATAATAGCAGCGGTCAGACGTATTATTTATAAATAAAGGATTATCAAATTCTGTAGCTGGCAATAATATATGTTTAATGGATAGCTGTTTTGCTAGTGCTTTTGCACTAGCTATTTCGCGGCCGGTAAAGCTATCTGAGCACGCAGTAATAGCAACAATATTGTCGCCTAAAACATTTTTGGCTGCAGCCGCGAGAAAGGTACTATCAACGCCACCGGAGAATGCTATCACAATACTTCCTAGATTAGCAAGCTCGTTATATAATGCTGCTAGTTTTTTATCCAGTTCATTCATCTTTGCCTCCCAAAATTTAAGAAAAAGATATAATTCCGTTACTTGAAATTATGTCCAAATGCTTAGCATAGTTTTTGCCTACTATCTTTATTATTTTACAAAATAAATAAAAATCCTGTCATGTATCTAATTTTGCAACTGTATTTTGCATGAATTTTCTAAAATACTCTCTAGTATCTCAATAATCTTAAGTTCTGTTTCTTCTAACAAGCTAATACTGTGATTAAGCAACAACAGCTTTGGATTTGTTCTTGTATTGTTTAATCGTCCTACAAGTTCTAAATGACTTATTGCCGTTTCCAGGTTTTCGGCAGCTGTAAGAACTTGAGTTGTCAATAATTTATCGAGTAAAACGTAGTTACAAACTTGCTGTGTTTCAATTGCTTTGCTAAAGCCTTCGCTGCTAGCATGGTTTATAATAAAAGTGTGGAAGTGTAAGGCAAACTCCTGAAACGAAGTATTACCCGCCAGATTAAGGTCACTGTATAGTGAAAATATATATTTAACAGCTTGACTTATATACGTATTCTGAGCTCTCATTAGAGTGAGCATATTACTAAAGTCATTGCTATGCACTATGATACCTCCTAAATATGTTTCATATATTGTATTGTATTCAGTTACTAACTTTATGTTTACATATAGGACAGATAGGCAATAAAAAACCGTACGTTCATACGTACGGTTTTAATTATTAGGTCGAAGATAATATCTTTGCTAGCTGATAGACGTCTGGATCAATACCATGTTTATAATTATTAACCTCTTCATAAGGAATAGTAATTATTTGCCCCTGTTGATATGCTATCAGACAGTTAGCCTCATCTTTGATGATAGTCTCAACCGCTGTTGCACCCATGCGGCTGCCGATTATGTTATCCATAGCTGTAGGGCTTCCCCCACGCTGAATGTATCCTAATACGGTAACATGGGGATTAAAACTGGTTCGTTCAGCAATTTGTTTAGCGATATCATAGCCTTTACCGGCTCCCTCTGCAACAAGCACAATGCTGTATAGCTTGCCGCGCTTATAGCTGCGCAATAGACCATGACAAACGTTATCTATATCGACCGGCTGTTCCGGCAGCAATATAACTTCTGCTCCGCAGGCAAGGCCAGCCATCAAAGCAATGTGCCCTGCGCTCCGTCCCATAACTTCTATAATTGCGACTCGTTCATGTGAGGCGGCAGTATCTCTAATCTTATTAGTTGCATCTAGTACAGTATTTAATGCAGTGTCAAATCCTATTGTATAATCTGTGCCTGACATATCGTTATCAATGGTAGCCGGAATAGTAACTGTTTGAATTCCCGCTTGTGCCAAATTCATTGCTCCTGCCATCGAGCCATCACCGCCAACCACAACAAGATAATCAATACACTTATCCCTGAGCTGTTTTACGGCAGTTTTAAAGCCTTCTTCCGTCATGAAAGCTTCGCTGCGGGCTGTACGTAAAAAGGTTCCTCCGTGCTGAATCGTACCGCCAACAGAGTGAGAATTCATCAGAATGAACTGACCGTTTACCACTCCTTCATAGCCACGTTCAACCCCGAAAACCTCAAACCCTTTATTAATGGCCGTTCGAACTACGGCACGGATAGCAGCATTCATACCAGGCGCGTCACCGCCACTAGTTAAGACAGCAATTCTTTTAACCATTTAACTTTGCCTCCAATTGTCTAGACTACTAGCTTTTAAGCGTTTTTTGAGTATGCTTCAGGTGTACGGTTCTTAAATCGTTGCTGGAGTCGATCAATTAGTAAATATACGAGTGGAACGACAATTAATGTCAAAAAAGTCGAAGTGATTAACCCGCCTACTAAGACGACCCCCATTGATGATCTTAGCTCGGCTCCAGCGCCCCACCCGAGAGCTACAGGCAGCATACCGAAAATCATGGCCATCGTTGTCATGAGAATTGGCCTTAACCTAATTACACCGGCCTCAATTAGAGCTTCTGTAAGTGACGTTCCCCTTTCACGTAGCTGATTTGTATAGTCAACCAGGAGGATGGCATTTTTGGTAACTAAACCCATCAACATAATCATACCGATCAATGACATGATATTAACTGTTTTGGCTGCGATTAGCAGTCCTAAAATGGCTCCTATTAGTGAAAAAGGCAGGGAAATCATGATTGTAAGCGGGTGGACAAAGCTTTCAAACTGTGCCGCTAATACCATATAGATTAGTACAATAGCCAATACTAAAGCTTTAGCTATCTGCATAAAAGAATCCTGCATAGTTTGCGCTTGGCCGACAAATTTATAAGTATATCCTAACGGTAAGTTTAAATTAGGCATTCCATCGCGAATTTCCTGCAGAACGACACCAGACGAAACGCCTACAGTATTTGCATAAACTATTACCTGGCGTTGGCGTGATTCCCGATCAATCTGTGTTGGACCTGACGAGATGTTAACGTCGGCAATATCGGCAAGCCGTACAAAATTTCCAGATTTAGTAGAAACTCGAAGGTTAGCAACATCATCATAACTCAACCGATTTTGGGGAAACATTTGCACTCGAATGCTGTAATCACTGTCCCCCACATTATATTCGTTATTAGTCGTTATACCTAAGAAAGCGGCTTGAATTATATTTCCAACTGAAGTTGCATCAACTCCGACATCTCCTGCTCTGGCCGGATCCAGTTTTACATGGATCTCCGGTTCGAACTGTTCGCTAGATATATCAACATCGGTGGTTCCTGGGATAGTTTTTATAAATTCGGCTAATTCTTGAGCCTTTTGCGAAAGAACCTGGAGTTCAGGTCCGCGTAAGCCTATTTGAACAGGACGGGAATCGCCGCGCCCAATCCCCTGAGTATTCTGAACAGAAACCTTTAAGCCTTCAACGCTTCTAAATTTAACGCGCAAAGTATCCATTATCTCAGACATGCTGCGTTCACGCTCACTCGAAGGAACTAGACGAACACCGATAGTAGCTTTATAAACAGGCTGACGCATTGCTCCTATAGTAAAAAACGCGGATTGCAATTCAGGAATGGCAAGCACCTCTTGCTCAATCGGGCTAGCTAATTCCTTCATTCTATCCATAGACGTGCCGGCAGGAGCCGTCAAGTAAATATTAAAATCTCCGGAATCATAGGTGGGTTGAAACTCAACCCCTAAGAATGGTACAAGGAGACCATTTAGAAAGAGTGATAAGACAGCCATTGCTACTACCTTTTTTGGCCGTTTTAGGGCCCATATAAGAACCTCTTTGTATGTATCCCTAACGATAAGAAAACCTTTTTCCCAGGCATCAAGAATTTTTTGGAGCCAGGCAAAAGGACCGACGAGCTTCTTTTTTCCGCTTTCTACACGTTCTTTTAGCCAATATGCCGATAGCATTGGCGTTAACGTGAAAGCGACAAAAAGCGAAAACGCAACAGCAAAAGCTACCGTTAAGCCAAATTGCTTGAAGAATTGCCCAACAATCTCACCCATATTGCCTACCGGAACAAAAACGGCGAGAATGGAAAGCGTTGTCGCCAATACAGCCAACGCAATTTCACTAGTGCCATTTTTAGCAGCTTCCATAGGCTTCTGGCCGTTTTCGATATGGCGATATATGTTCTCGATTACTACTATAGCATCATCAATTAGAATACCAACTGCTAGGCTCAAGCCCATCAAAGACATATTGTTTAGTGTAAAATTCATGCTTTTCATTAGAAAGAAAGTAGCTATTATGGATGTCGGGATTGCGATTGCACCTATTAAGGTTGCTCTCGTATTTTGCAGAAATAGAAATGTTATCATAACTGCCAACAACCCGCCGAAGACTAGTGAAATCATAACATCTTCCAGGTTGTCGTGAATATAAAGGGAACTGTCGCGAACAGTTGTAACTGTGATATCCGACGGCAATACGGCAGCTTCCATATTCTTCATTTCTGCTTTAACGCGTTCGGCAACATCAACCGTATTAGTGCCAGATTGTTTCTGCACAGCAATTATTACACTCGGTGTGCCGTTGGTTCTAGCATAGTCCCGCTCTTCCGCCCATCCGTCATTTACCGTGGCAACATCGGCGACTCTGACCAGCATTCCCCCATTGTTGGCAACTATAATATTTCGAATGTCATCAAGGCTCTTATAACGTCCGATGGTCCGAACTGTTAGCTCGGTACCTTGTTCGTTTACTCTACCTCCCGGCGTATTGATGTTATGAGCGTTCACAACATCTAAAATTTGCTGAAAACCTATATTATAAGCTTCGAGTTTTTGCGGATCAACTAAAAGCTGAATTTCACGTAATGATGCACCATAGACGTTAACTTCGGCCACACCATCTAAGCGTTGGAGTTCATCCTTGACAATATCTTCAGCCAATTTGCGTATTTCACCGCGAGGGCGTAAATCAGATGCCAAGCTAAAATAGACAATTGATTGGGCAGTAATATCAAGACGTTTCACGACTGGTTCGTCAATCTGATCAGGGAGCCTGCGGCGAACGCTGGCAACCTTTTCGCGGACCTCATTTGCCGCGAGTTTTGGATCAGTACCAAATTCAAACTCTACGGTAATCTGCGAGGTACCCTCTCGCGAAACCGACGAAAGTGTTTTTATCCCAGCGACAGAACTTACGGCATCCTCAACAGGCTTGGTAATTAAATTCTCCATCTCTTCGGGTGAAGTGCCTTTATATGTAATGGTAACGTTTACGATGGGAAAGTCAACATCGGGATACAAATCTATACCTAATGAAGAATAGGACCCGATTCCGAACACGACTAAAAGCATTACCAGCATTACAGTGAATACCGGCCGTCTAATGAAGGTGCCTATACCCATTTAAATGCCACCTTCCTTAGATTGAGCCGGCCTAATTGCTGAACCATCCTTCAGTTTGTTTTGCCCTGCCGTAACAATCTGTTCACCTTCCTGTAAACCTTCGAGAACCTCTGCCCAGCCGTTACCCACAAAACCGATCTTAATAACACGCTGCCGGACCGTATTGTCATCTGTTACTATATAGACAGTTTTTTGATCTTCACGCAACACCAACGCCTTTTCAGGAACAGCAATTGCGCCTAGGCGCATCTGTCCAGGAACACCGACTTTGGCAAACATACCGGGTTTTAATATACCTTCATCATTCGGTATTGTTATTTCTGCCGTGAATGTTCTTGACGGCAATGAAGCTGTCGGGGAAATACGAGTAATTACGCCGGTAAACTCTTTGCCTAGTGCATCTACATTAACATTGACTTTTGTACCGACCACCAACTGGGCTATTTGCGCCTCACCTACTGTAGCTTTGGCCAAGAGTGAAGTAACATCAGCCAAACTTATAATAGCTGTTCCAGCTTTAGTATATACGCCTGATTGAAGATAACGTTTGACGACAACACCGTCACGTGGAGCATATATATTCGCATTATCTAATCGTGCCTGCAGCAAGTTTAAATTCCCGACTGCTGATCTGACCTGACCAGCATATAAGTCGCGCTTTGTCCTTGCGTTATCTAACGACTGCTGTGATATAGCACCTTGTTTAGCTAATGACTGAGTTCGTCGTAATTCAAGTTCAGCTTGTTCTAAATTTGCTTGGGTAGATAAAAGATTGCCTTCTGCTTGGACAACTTGAGCCTGAAGCTCGATTGTATCTAAAGTTGCAATAATTGTTCCTTCTGAAACAATATCGCCCTCGTTAACATTCAATACGTCGATACGTCCATCAACCTTTGACGAAATATCTGCAACCCAGAAAGGTTCAAGGCTTGCAGAAAAGGTCAAAACCGGACTAATATCCTGTCTTGAAACTCTTTCAACTTCAACCGTTACCACCTGGCCCTGCGACATTTTAGCTGCGCGTTGTTTATTTGCAGCGAGGTTCGAATAGATCCGGAACGCGATAATACTGAGTAAAGCAATTACAATAGCAGAAACAATGAATATTGCCTTTTTTTTCTTAGTTGTTGCCAATCTATTAACACCTCCGCAAGTTTGTATGCTCGTAGAATATTCGACTAGGAGATTAACTATCCTGCTAATAAATAGCATTTTTTTGCTGCCATGGGATTTATGTCCATGTCTTGCAGATTAATAGCGTTTATAAAAAAAAATTAAAAGCGGCCACTTGACCGCTTTAGCTTTAAATTCTACGTATTGTGCAGCACTTTAAATCCGAGTCGTGCGATGTGCCTCCCACTACTATTTCCGGAATACGAATAGTGGGCTGTGCGTCCGACACTGGCGCTCCCTGCCCGTCTTTCCCGCAGGTACCGATTGTGTAACCGAGGTCTTTCCCCACCATATCGACCATTTTTAATACCTCTGGGCCATTACCTGTTAGTGTCGCCCCGCGGACAGCATGCGAAATTGAACCGTTTTTAATTAGAAAACCTTCGGCAACATCAAAAACAAAGTCGCCGTTTACAGTATTGACCTGACCGCCGCCCATTTTTTTAACAAGCAAACCGTTTTTTATTGATTTGATAATTTTTTCAGGGTCATCTTGACCTTGAGCAATGTAAGTATTACGCATCCGGGGAATGGGTTTATGTTCAAAGGACTCGCGTCGGCCGTTGCCAGTCGGCTTTACACCAGCACGGTTAGACGTGAGGTAGTCATGCATAAAACCTTTAAGAATGCCATTTTCGATTAATATGCTTTTCTGAGTTGGAAACCCTTCGTCATCGAATCTTAAAGTACCGTACTTATTCGGTATTGTACCATCATCAACAACAGTAATTAAATTGGAGGCAACTTGTTTATTCTCCTGACCGCCATAAACAGACAAGCCTTTTTGAACAAGATCTGCTTCAAGACCGTGCCCACACGCCTCATGAACCATTGTTCCACCAGCGTCAGCCGCCATTACAACAGGCATTTTTCCAGCCGGGGCCGGTTTTGCCTCTAGTAATGTAATCGCTCTATTTGCGGCGATGTTGCCAACATTACTGGCTTGGTCATTATCTAAGAGCTCAAATCCCTGATTGGTGCCAACTGATTCAAAGCCAGTCTGAATTTCACTATTACCAGCCGCAATGGCGTTGACTGACAATCTGGTTCGTACACGTTGATCCTCTACAAGTCGGCCTAAGGAATTTGCAATAGTTACGTTTTGTACAACATCGCCATATACGGCCATAACTTGTTTTATACGATTATCGACAGAGCGAGCAGCTTTATTAGCGTCTTGAACCGCCATAACTTTGTCATCGATTTTTATTTCATTCGGCATTTTTTTTATTTTGAAATCTAGCTCAGGTTGAATCTTTCTTAAATCAATATTTACATCGACTTGACTTTTCTTAGCAGCTCGACTGGCAATATTGGCTGCCTTTAACAAATCGTCTTTTGTTACTTTATTAGTATAGGCATAAGCCGTTGTGTCACCATAAACCACTCTTATGCCAGCCCCAATGTCTGTGCCCGATCTGATTCGTTCGATTCTGTTTTCCTCGCAGGCAACCATTGTGCTTGATCGATTTTCAATAAATATATCGGCAAAATCGCCCCCGTACTGCAAGGCCTTATCCAGTACATCGCCTAATATTCGACGGTCTAGCATTATTAACTATCCCCCATTCCAACTGCATTTGTAAAATTACAAATAGCATTACTAATATAGTTTACTAGTTTAAGTCAATGTTTATGTAATTTCATCTAGGGCAGTTTTAATAACTATCTCTGGTACATTATTAACTAGTGACACTTTTCCTAGGGCATTAACAAGTACCCAATTAATTCTGCCATCAATAGCCTTTTTATCCCGGATTAGAAGTGGCATTATTTCATTTATCGGGCAGTTATCTGCTTTTAAAGGCAAACGGAAATTCATAATTACATTTTTTATGTTATCAACGACTTGGCTTGAGCATAAACCCATGTGATAGCTAATTAACGCAGCTCCATGCATGCCGATTGCGACAGCTTCGCCATGGTTATATTTATTATATCCAGTATAAGCCTCAATAGCATGACCTATAGTATGACCAAAGTTTAAAATAGCTCGTTGGCCCGTTTCCCGCTCATCGTTTGCTACAACGTTTGCCTTAATCTCACACGATCGATGGATGATGTTAGTCATGACCGAGGGATCTTTGCTTAAAATTTGATTCTTTTTTTCATTTAAATATTGAAAAAAACTAGCGTCAGCTATAATGCCATACTTAATAACTTCGGCTAACCCGGTATACAGTTCTCTATCTGGTAGCGTAGTAAGAACATTGGTATCAATAAAGACCATCTTAGGCTGATAAAAGGCCCCGATGAGGTTTTTTCCTAGCGGGTGATTGATAGCTACCTTACCGCCGACACTTGAGTCAACCTGAGCCAATAAACTAGTAGGAATTTGGATAAATGGTACACCCCTCAGGTAGGTAGCTGCGATAAAGCCCGCTAAATCACCAACTACTCCGCCGCCAAGAGCGACTATCGGCGATTTTCGATCAAGGTTCATTTCGATAGCTTTGGTATATAGCTCCATGGCTTGAGAAGCTGATTTTGACTGTTCGCCTACATTGATCGAATAAACTTTGACGTTTATACCAGCTGAGCGAAAAAGGTTGGCAACCTTTTCACTATAAAGCTTCACAATATTGCTGTCTGTAACAATTAGCGCCTTAGAGCTGGATTTAAATTGCTTGAGTAAACTGCATAAATTACAAAACCAATCAGTTCCAATGTGAATTTTATAGCTATTATCACCTAAGTCAACCTTAAGTTCAGCCACGCAAAAATCCTCCTTCACGTAAAAAAGATATTATCCTGTCTACTACTTGATGGGGCGTATAATTGGTTGTGTCTATAGAAAAGTCGCTAACTGCGTAAAGGGGCGCTCTTTCATTTAGCAATTTAATTATTGTCTGTTCGCGGTCAGGCTGATTGAGCAAGGGCCGATTATTGCGACGGGATGTTCTTTCCAATATCGTTTGAGGAGAAGCGCTAAGCGCGATAATAACGCCATTAGCTCGTAATCGTCTGATGTTATCAGCCGAAAGCACAATACCTCCGCCGGTAGAAATGACTGCATTAGTATAGCGTGATAATTTTGCGACTACGGCAGATTCTCTGCTGCGAAAACCAACTTCACCAAATTGCTGGAATATCTCAGGTATGGTCATACCATACTCTCGTTCAATCTTCTTATCAGTGTCCATAAATGGCCGCCGCAGCCGACAGGCTAGCAAACGTCCTATACTACTCTTTCCTGTTCCCATAAAACCTATTAAGACAACATTTTTCAAGACTAGCACCTACTTAAACGCAGGTTATAACTTTCGATAGAGTTTAATAAATCGGTCATGTTATCACTGCTGAATTTTTGGATTAAGGCTTCAGCCAGTGTAATCGCCATCATGGCCTCACCAACAACAGCAGCGGCCGGAACGGCGCAGGCATCGCTGCGCTCAGTATTAGCGGTAACGGAATCTTTAGTAAGGATGTTTACAGATTGTAGGGGTTTCATTAAGGTAGGTATTGGTTTCATAACGGCTCGCGCTCTAATGTCCTCACCATTGCTCATGCCGCCTTCGATACCGCCGGCATGATTAGTTTTATGATAATAGCCTTTTTGCGCTTCGTAAAAGATTTCGTCGTGGGCCTGACTGCCATATAAATTTGCATACTCAAAGCCATCGCCTATTTCTACACCTTTTACAGCCGGAATCGACATTAATGCGGCAGTTAGCTTGGTATCCAAGCGGCGATCCCATTGAATATGGCTGCCAAGTCCGACTATTAAATTTGTGGCCACAATTTCAAATACGCCGCCCAAAGTATCGCCATTTTGTTTTGCTGTATCAATTAGCGCTTTCATGGCAGTTTCAGTCTGAAGATCAACACAGCCGGTTTCGTGTGACCTGTTATTTTTTATTTCAAAAAAAGTTACCGGCTTGTCAAATTTAATACCGCCGATGTTAATTACATGCGATGCGATTTCAATATTGGCTGCCGTCCGTAAAAATTGTTTCATTATTGCTCCGACAGCCGTTCTGGCCGCGGTTTCCCTAGCGCTTGCCCGTTCAAGAATATCTCTGATATCTTGACGGTCATATTTTAATACTCCCGTTAAATCGGCATGACCGGGTCGAGCGTTAGTAACAGCTTCGCCGGTTTTTGCTCCTTCCACGGACATTCGTTGTTGCCAATTTTCCCAATCACAGTTCTTAATGATTATGGTTATTGGACTGCCAAGCGTTTGGCCAAAACGTACTCCCGAAACAATATCGGCTTTATCGCTTTCAATCTTCATTCGCCCGCCCCTGCCATATCCTTGCTGGCGCCTTGCCAGTTCTTCGTTGATTTGGTCTATATCTAAATTAAGGCCGGCGGGTAGGCCTTCGATAATTACGGTAAGGCATGGACCGTGCGATTCACCGGCGGTAACAAAACGTAACATAAGTAAATACACTCCTTTAAAAAATTAAAGCCAACCTTATTTCTTGGCTGGCTCGGCAGGTTTCTGATTTTGCGCAACTCCAAAGCAATAGATAGTTACGGTAAGTTTAGTTTCCAGAACTTCGTCCCGAGACTGAGTGATAACACTATTTATTGAATTAAAGCGCGGTAAATTCTCCGTTTTGGATAGAAAGTTCAATGTCTTGAAGTAGTCGCCTGATATTAGTATTTCAAGGGGAATATCACGATAACCTTTTTTATTTACCGATGGTGAAAATTTAATATTAACAATCTCAACGCCGCATTCTTTAGCGGCCTGATCAAGCTGTAACAAAAAGTCGCTGATATCAGGCTGATTGGGCAGCAGCCTATCGACATGAACTACTTGTTGATCAAGTTGAAGCAAATATTGTTCAGAATTCGGATGTGCCGTTGCAAATGCTTCTACTACTGCTACTTTTTGTTTTTCTAGTTCGAACTGATTTTGCAGGATATCAATGCGTTCTCGTTGAGGAAGTAAAAGGTAAAATATAATAACTAAGATAAACCCTGCTATTCCAATAGCAATTAGTGTTATCTGATACCTAGGGGGAACTTTACTCAATACTAATTTCATTATTTCATCCCCCTAAGCTTAACGGTTATTTCGTATCTTGTTCCTATTATAGCTTGGCTAGGACTGCTGTCAGCGTGGACTAGCATCGGATCTGCAAACATTTTATCCTTTTCCAGATTTCGGAGGAAGGCTGCCAATTCTTGATAATCGGCTGCAATACCGATAATCTTTAGGGTTTCTTTATCAGCTTCACTAATTTCAGTAAACCAAACACGCGGTGTAGTCATAGCAGCCAAATGATTGATTATCGGCGGCCAAGGCTTACGTTCGTTTGTTAAGGTAGTCAAAATATTATTTTTTGCATTTATGGTCTGCTGCTTATTTCCGGCATAAATCATTGCCTGTTGGGTTGGTTTTAGCAGTTCATACTGATTTCGTGTCTCCGTTATTTGCCGTTCAAGGTTCCAAATGATAAAAGAATTATAACAATATATAGCAGTAAAACTAATAAGGAGAAGACAACTTACCAGTCCGATGATTATCTTTATCGGATATTTAGGACTTCTTTCAGATAGCGGTAGAAGGTTGATCCGAAGCATTATACTCCACCTCCACGCAACCCTAGGCCAATAGCTACCGACAAACGCGGCGCCAGCATCTTAATATAGGTCAAATCAAAAGAAGATGAAACATCGATAAAATCAAGAGGGTTATGCTCTAATACTGGAACGTCATCTAACAAAGCTGCAAGATTAGGCGCCAGATTATCGATATTAGCGCCTCCTCCCGTTAAATAGAAGTTTTCAATAATTGCATCACGATTTTGCATTTGATAGTACTCCACGGTTCGTCTGACATCTCTAGCTAATTCTTTGACTATTAAATTTAGCTGAGTATGGAGAGTAGTAAATTCACTATTTGAATCTAAACGCTGCAGTAAATTACGCTGGCGCAATTTTAGATTTTCAGCCTCATTCCATTCAAGATCAAGAGCGCTCCTTATAGTTTCTGTAAAACGATTTCCGGCAATCGGCAAAATGCGAGTAACGACGGGACAGCCATTTTGATAAAGTATTATCTGGGTAATATTCGCACCAATATCAATTATTAGAGTATTTTCTTCTTTTTTTAATGTACGAAATAAAGCCAAAGGCTCGATATCAATTGCCAAAGGCCTTAGTCCTGAGCCTTTAACTGTCGCTACTAAGGGATCAACAGCGTCATGAGGAGCAGCTACAACTAAAACCCTTACTTCTTGTAGGTTATTACCGGGGCCAACTGTCGCAAAATCATAATAATAGCTATCTTGTGAATACGGAACATACTTTTCCATATCCCATTTAATAGCCTCGCGCATTTCGGCCTCTTCCATTGCAGGGAAGGGTAGTTCACGAATAAAGATAGCCTGTCCGTTAACGGCAGTTACGACATCACGGCAAGTAGTGCCGCTATTTGCAACAGCACTGCTAAGAATTTCCGTCATACCGGCAACATCGACAATTTTACCTTCACTGACGATACCCGGTTTAATATCGGCTATATTTAGGTTTTTCAGAAGAGCTCTACCCTTATTCCAGGCGATTTCTACGATTTTAACCGAAGTAGAACCGATATCTATGCCAAGGACACTAGTTGGTTTACGTAATAATAATTGTTCCAATCTTTTACGCATTTGCATCACTCAGTTTCTAAATGATGATGTGGTTCTGAGGTTACTAT